>NZ_JBEXSZ010000006.1:0-113552 GCF_040613865.1 Streptomyces sp. NPDC006197
TACCGGCGCCTCTCCCGCGAGGTGATCGACGCCGAGCGCGAGGTCTTCGTCCAGCTGCGCTGCGACCGGGCGCCGCCGCCCGCGCCGTACCGTCAAGGCGGCGAGCGTCACGGCGACGGCCGGGCTCGTCGCCGTCGGGCTGTCCCTGGCCGCCTGCTCCACCGGTGGCACCGGCTCCCGCGACGAGGGCGCGGCCCGCACCGACGAGATCGCCGCCGCGGCGCCCACCCCCTCCGCCTCCGACACCGCCGGCCCGCAGTCGGCCGAGCGGGTGGATCCGATCGCGCTCCTGAAGGCCGACCCGAAGATCGGCCAGCGGCTGAAGAGCGATCTGAAGCCGTGCGTCGCGGACGCGTACCCCGTGGACGCCTCCTACGGCGACCTCACGAACGCCTCCGCCCCCGACGTCGTCGTCAACGTGATGACCTGCGGCGATGCCGTCGGCATCGGCACGTACGTCTACCGCAAGCAGAGCGACCGGTACGAGAACGTCTTCATGGCCGAGGACGCGGCCGTCTACGCCACGATCGACCGGGGCGACCTCGTCGTCACCAAGCAGGTGTACGCGAAGGGCGACCCGGTCGCGTACCCCTCGGGCGAGGACGTGATCACCTACCGCTGGTCGGGAAGCAGGTTCACCCAGCACGACTGGGTGCACAACGACTACAGCAGGGCCGTCGGCGACGGCGCGGAGCCCGCGCCGGCCGCGTCCCCCACCGGCTGAGCCGTGGACCGCCCCGAACCGCCGACCGCCACCGACCGAGAGAACGCACAGACCCCGAAGGGCACGCACGATGGCCGAAACCCATGTCCTGTTCGTCGAGGACGACGACGTCATCCGTGAGGCCACCCAGCTCGCCCTGGAGCGGGACGGTTTCCGGGTGACCGCCATGCCCGACGGGCTCTCCGGCCTGGACGCCTTCCGGGCGCAGCGGCCCGACATCGCGCTCCTCGACGTGATGCTGCCGGGGATGGACGGGGTGAGCCTCTGCCGCCGCATCCGCGACGAGTCGACCGTGCCCGTGATCATGCTCTCGGCGCGCGCCGACTCGATCGACGTCGTGCTCGGCCTGGAGGCGGGCGCCGACGACTACGTGACCAAGCCCTTCGACGGCTCGGTGCTCATGGCCCGCATCCGGGCCGTGCTGCGCCGCTTCGGGCACGCGGGCGGCGCCGGCGCGGGCGAGCAGGGGGACGCGCCGGACGGCGGGCTCCTCGTCTTCGGCGACCTGGAGGTCGACACCGAGGGCATGGAGGTCCGCAGGGGCGGGGCGCCGGTGGGGCTGACCCCGACCGAGATGCGGCTGCTCCTGGAGTTCTCGACGGCGCCGGGCACCGTGCTGTCCCGGGACAAGCTCCTGGAGCGGGTCTGGGACTACGGCTGGGGCGGTGACACCCGGGTCGTGGACGTCCATGTGCAGCGGCTGCGCGCCAAGATCGGCCAGGACCGGATCGAGACCGTGCGCGGCTTCGGCTACAAGCTCAAGAGCTAGGGCTCGTACTCGTGCGTGTGAAGCTGCTGCCCCTGCGCACCGGGGTCCGCTGGAAGATCGCCGTCGCCATCGCGGCGGTCGGCGCCCTCATCGCGGTCACCCTGAGCATCGTCGTGCACAACGCCGCCCGCATCTCCATGCTCGACAACGCGCGCGAGGTGCAGATGGAGCGGCTGCTCTTCGCCCAGCGGATGTACGAGACGTCGAAGCCGAAGGAGCCCCGCTTCGGCACGAAGATCAACGACCCGGCGCTGCCGGACCAGCTGGACCAGCTGATGCGGGACAAGCGGCGCGGGACGTACGTGCAGGAGCACCGGCACGGGGGGCCGCCGGACGTGTGGGCGGCCGTGCCGCTCGCCAACGGCGACGTGCTGTCGCTGCACATCCCCTTCGCCGACCGCAGCGCGACGATCATGAGCGATCTGGACCGGGCCCTCGTGATCGGCTCGGTGTCGGTGGTCTTCGGCGGCTGCGCGCTCGGCGTGCTCATCGGCGGCGGGCTCTCGCGGCGGCTGCGGAAGGCCGCCGTCGCGGCCGGCCGGGTGGCCCAGGGCAACACGGACGTGCGGGTGCGGGACGCGGTCGGCGGGGTCGTACGGGACGAGACCGACGACCTGGCCTGGGCCGTCGACGCCCTGACCGACGCCCTGAACGAGCGGATCGAGGCGGAGCGCCGGGTCACCGCCGACATCGCGCACGAGCTGCGCACCCCCGTGACCGGGCTGCTCACGGCGGCCGAGCTGCTGCCGCCGGGGCGCCCGACCGAGCTCGTACGGGACCGGGCGCAGGCCATGCGGACGCTGGTCGAGGACGTCCTGGAGGTGGCCCGGCTCGACAGCGCGTCGGAGCGGGCCGAGCTCCAGGAGATCGCGCTCGGGGAGTTCGTGGAGCGGCGGGTGCGGACCCTGGACCCGGAGGTCGTCGTCCGGGTCGTGCACGAGTCCTGGGTGAACACCGACCCGCGCCGTCTGGAGCGGGTCCTGGGCAATCTCCTCGCCAACGCGGCCAAGCACGGCAAGCCGCCGGTGGAGGTCACCGTCGAGGGCCGGGTGGTCCGGGTCCGCGACCACGGTCCGGGCTTCCCCGAGTCGCTCCTCAAGGAGGGCCCGAGCCGTTTCCGTACGGGGACGAGCGACCGCGCGGGCCAGGGCCACGGCCTGGGGCTGACGATCGCGGCGGGCCAGGCCCGGGTCCTCGGCGCCCGGCTGACCTTCCGGAACGTGGCCTCGGAGGGGGCCGCGGAGGGGGTGGGCGGTGCCATCGCGGTGCTGTGGCTGCCGGACCACGCGCCGACGAACACGGGCAGCTTCCCGGTGCTGCGCCTGGCGGAGTGAGCACATGGATGTGGGGCCGGCCCCTTCACGGGACCGGCCCCACATCCGTACGAGGGATCCGTACGAGAGATCCGTATGAGGGATCTACGAGGGATCAGACCGTCTCGGCGACCTTGGGCGCGTCGTCGCCGGACTCCGCCTTCGGCTCCGCGGCCGGTCCGGCGCCGCGGAGCGCCACCTCCTTGACGAAGAAGGCGAGGACGAAGCCGAGGACGGCGACGGCCGAGCCGATGAGGAAGGCGCCGTGCGTGCCGGAGGCGACCGCGTGCTGGTAGGCCTCGCGGAGCGCGGCCGGCAGCTTGGCGAGGCTCGCCGCGTCGAGCTGGGCGGTCCGCTCCGTGAGCCCGCCGCCGCCGCGGGAGGCCATCTCGTCCTGGACGCGGCTGGTGAAGAGGGCGCCCATGATCGCGACGCCGAAGGAGGAGCCGAGCGTCCGGAAGAGGGTGGTGGAGGAGGAGGCGACGCCCATGTCCTTCATCTCCACGCTGTTCTGGGCGACCAGCATGGTGATCTGCATGAGGAAGCCCATGCCGGCGCCGAGGACGGCCATCCAGATCCCGGAGACGAGGCGCGAGGTGCCGGTGTCCATGGTGGAGAGCAGGAAGAGACCGGCCACCATGAGCGCGCCGCCCACGATCGGGAAGACCTTGTACTTGCCGGTGCTGGTGGTGAAGCGGCCGACGAGCAGCGAGACGACCATCATCGACAGCAGCATCGGCAGGAGCAGCAGGCCGGAGTTGGTGGCCGAGGCGCCCTGGACGGCCTGCTGGAAGATCGGCAGGTAGAGGACCGCGCCGAACATCACGAAGCCGGTGATGAAGCCGATCAGGGACATCAGGGTGAAGTTGCGGCTGCGGAAGATGTGCAGCGGCATGATCGGGTCGCTCGCCCGGGTCTCGACGAAGAGGAACGCGGCGAGGGCGGCGGCGCCGCCGATCGCCAGGCCGACGATGGTGGCCGAGCCCCAGGCGTACTCCGTGCCGCCCCAGGTGGTGACGAGGACGATCGCGGTGATGCCGGCGGTCAGCAGCGCGGCGCCGAGGAAGTCGATCCGGGTGCCCGTGGCGCGCTGCTTCTTCGGCAGGTGCAGGACGGTGGTGAGCATGGCGAGGGCGACGGCGCCGAGCGGCAGGTTGATGTAGAAGGACCAGCGCCAGCCCCAGTGGTCGGTGATGGTGCCGCCGACGAGGGGGCCGCCGATCATGGCGAGGGCCATGATTCCGGCCATCATGCCCTGGTACTTGCCCCGCTCGCGGGGCGGGATCAGGTCGCCGATGATCGCCATGACGCCGACCATGAGGCCGCCGGCGCCGAGGCCCTGGACGGTGCGGAAGCCGATGAGCTGCCCCATGTCCTGGGCCATGCCGCTGAGCGCCGAGCCGATCAGGAAGATCACGATCGAGGTGAGGAAGACGCCCTTGCGGCCGAACATGTCGCCGAACTTGCCCCAGAGGGGGGTGGAGGCGGCGGTGGCCAGGGTGTAGGCGGTGACGACCCAGGAGAGGTGCTCCAGGCCGCCGAGCTCACCGACGATCGTCGGCATGGCGGTGCCGATGATCATGTTGTCCAGCATCGCGAGCAGCATCGCGATCATGAGGGCGAGGAGGACGACGCGTACGCTGCGCGGCTGCGGGTCCGCGGCCTCCCCCTGCGCTGCCTTTATGTTCTGTTTCGTCGCCATGTCGGTCCCCGTCGCTCCCTTACTTGCCGCCCGGCTAGTTACTACACTGAGGACGGTAGGCCGGTAACTAGCCGGGCGTCAAGTAAGTTTTCTGGAAAGCGGAGACCCGTCATGGCCCGAGGCAACACCCGCCAGCGCATCCAGGACGTGGCTCTCGAACTCTTCGCCGAGCAGGGGTACGAGAAGACCTCGCTGCGGGAGATCGCGGAACGTCTGGACGTCACGAAGGCGGCGCTCTACTACCACTTCAAGACCAAGGAAGACATCATCGCCGGGATCTTCGAGGACCTGACCCGGCCGATGGACGAGCTGCTCGCCTGGGCGGCCGAGCAGCCGCGCACCCTGGAGACCAAGCAGGAGATCCTGCGCCGCTACCAGAAGGCCCTGCTCGCCGCGGCCCCGCTCTTCCGCTTCATGCACGAGAACCAGGCGACCGTGCGCGACCTGAGCATCGGGCTCACCTTCAAGGAGCATTTCCTCGCGCTCAACGAGTTCGTCCAGGAGCCCGACTCCTCGGTGAAGGACAGGGTCCGCTCCGTCAGCGCGATCTTCACGCTGCACGCGGGCACGTTCTTCACGCAGAACGCCGAGGGCGACCCCGAGGAGCAGCAGGAAGCCGTCCTCGAGGTCGCCCTCGATCTGATCCAGCAGGCCCACCGGGCCTGACGGTCGTCAGCGTCAGACGCCGACGCCGTGGGCCCGCAGGAACGCCATCGGGTTGACGGCGGAGCCGTAGTTCGGGGTCGTACGGATCTCGAAGTGCAGGTGCGGGCCGGAGGAGTTGCCGGTGTTGCCCGAGAGGGCGATCTGCTGGCCGGCGCCGACCTTCTGGCCGATGTGGACCTTGATCTTCGACAGGTGGGCGTACTGCGAGTACGTGCCGTTGCCGTGCTTGACGACGATCGCGTTGCCGTACGCGGGGCCGTCGCCGCCGCCGTTCGGGCCGGCCTTCACGACGGTGCCGGCGGCAGCGGCCTTGACCGGGGTGCCGACCGGGACGGCGAAGTCCTGGCCGGAGTGCTTGTGGGCCCACATGGCGCCGCCCTGGTTGAAGCTGGCGCTGAGGGCGTACGAGGTGACCGGCTTGACCCAGGCCGGGGTGACCTTCTTGGCGGCCTTCACGGGCGTGGCCTTCACGGCGGCGGCCTTGGCGACGGCGGCCTTCACCTGGGCGGCGACGTGGGCCTGGGCGTCGGCCTGGGCGGCGACGGCGGCGGAGGCGGTCAGGGCGACCGGGGCCGCGGCGACCTTGCCCTCGGCGGCGAAGGCGGACCCTGCTCCGGCCACCAGCGACGCTCCCAGACCCGCGGTGGCGAGAGCAACGGCGGTGATACGGGCGGCGGGGTTCATGACGCGCTTCGACATACGGGGGAAAACCTCCGGGAAGTACGGGACCCGACGCGGACGGTGCTGCGCCGGGCTTGCTCATCCTTGGTAACCCGAGCCCCAGCCCATCCCAAAACACCCCATCTACGACATCGCGTCGTAGCGATCTCCGAAGGAATACGTCCCTTGACAGCCCGGAGACCGAGCCGCGAAATCGGACAAAACAACCCCGCGAAACCGGTTTATCCGCATGTCGAGCCCACCCCGAACCGCCCAAAACACGGCGCACGGCCCGGTTCACGACCCGACGGGCCCAAGGACCAGTGGTTGATACCTGAACGTCCCGATTCGCCGTCAATGTGAGCCACTATCCCGCTTAGTACCCTTCAAAACCCCTGTGCGCCTTGTCACCAGCGCCCGGCTCCGAATGGGACCTGGGTCACGCAACCCAACCCCCCGAAAGCCCCTCCCGCACTACGCTGATCACTTCGGGGACCCACGGGGGGCACACATGGAACCAGCACTCATCGGCACGCGCCTCACCTCGGCCGCGATCAGCCCACTCCTGAAGAAACTGCTGGTCAGCGACGGCCCGGGGGCGGGCCTCACCGGCTCTTCGAAGATCCGGCTCTCCTCCCTGGTCTCCTTCCGGGGCGAGAAGCGCACGCTCACGGAGAAGGACGTCCAGAAGCTCGCCGCCACCCTCGTCGGACGCTCGACGGGCGGCCCCGGCGAAGCCCCCTTCCCCACCGACGAGACCGAGGCCGTCACCGACACCCTCGCCAGGACCCTGCTCGCCCTCGGCGACCTCGACATGGACGACGTCCAGGCCGTCCGCCTCGGCCACCGCGACCTCGCCCGCCGCCTGCGGACGGCGGCCCCGGCCCCCGACGGCCTCTCCACCGACTCGGTCCTCTACCTGGAGTCGATGACCGAGTGGGCCTGCCTCCACCTCCTGGAGTTCTTCACCCAGCGCTCCACGTTCGTCGCCCGCAGCCTGGTCGAACAGACCCGGACCCAGACCGAGCTCATCGCGAAGGTCGACGAGGTCATCCGCCGGACACCCCGGACGGACTCGCGTGACGCGGACTTCGAGCGCCGGTACCTGGCGCACCTCGCGAAGAAGCACGGCCGGCTGACGATCTACGGCGTGGACCTCCGGGACGCCCCGGAGAAGTGGCCGCTGGACGTGGCGTACCTGTCGCTGGAGGCGACGGGGGGTTCATGGCTCTCGCCATGGATGGGGAAGGCGGAGCCGTCGGCACGGGCAGCGGCCGAGCGGGTGGCTCCGGAGGGGCCGGCCGGCGCATGGATGGGCGCGGATGCGGGATCGGCCGCAGGTCCGTTCGCGGACACCGCCGCGGCCATCCGCCGAGGCGACCCGCTCGATGGCCGCGCCGACCAGATCCTCGCCCGGCACGACAAGGTCCTCCTCCGTGGCACGGCCGGCTCCGGCAAGACGACCCTCATCCAGTGGCTGGCCGTCTCAGCCGCACACGGGGACCTCGCGGACGACATGGCGTACCTCCACGGCCGGATCCCCTTCGTCCTCCCCCTCCGTTCCCTCACCCGCCACGGCGAGCGGCTCCCCGCCCCCGACCGCTTCCTCTCCGCCGTCGACTGCCCGCTCTCCCCTCCCGACGGCTGGGCCGACCGCGTCCTCGCCGCCGGGCGCGGCCTGGTCCTCGTCGACGGCATCGACGAGATCCCCGAGGCCGAGCGGGACCGCGCGCGCCGCTGGCTCCGCGACCTCCTCGACTCCTACGACGGCAACCGCTGGCTCGTGACCTCCCGGCCCACCGCCGTGCGCGACGACTGGCTCGCCCCGGACGGCTTCGCCGAACTCACCCTCGCCCCGATGTCCTCCACCGAGGTCGCCACCTTCGTCCGCCGCTGGCACCGGGCCGCCGGGCCGGAGGCGGCACCGTACGAACAGCCCCTCCTCGACGCCCTGCGCACGACGGCGGACGTCGCCCAGCTCGCCACCAACCCCCTGATGTGCGGCCTGATCTGCGCCCTGCACCACGGCAGGCGCGGTTTCCTGCCGCGCGGCCGCAAGGCCCTGTACGACGCGGCCCTCTCGATGCTGCTCTCACGCCGCGACCGCGAACGGGACATGGGGACGCCGTACGGGATCGACCTCGGCGAGACCCCGCAGATCCAGCTGATCCAGCGGATCGCGTACTGGCTGACGCTCAACGGCCGCACGACGATGGACCGCGCGCACGCGCAGGACGTCGTACGGGAGGCCGTGCCCGCGATCACGGAGGCGGCCGGCTACGACCCCGGCACCGTCTTCACGCATCTGCTCCACCGCAGCGGCCTCCTGCGCGAGCCGACGGCGGACACGGTCGACTTCGTCCACCGCACCTTCCAGGACTACCTGGCGGCAAAGGCCCTCGTGGACCGGTGGGACATCGGCGTCCTCGTCCGGCACGCGGCGGACGACCAGTGGGAGGACGTCATCCGCATGGCCGTCGGACACGCGCGCCCGCGCGAGTGCGCGGAGATCTTCGACGAGCTGCTGAAGGCGGCGGACGCGGCACCGGACCGCCGGACGCAGCTCCGCGTCCTGGTGGTGGCGGCGACGGCGCTGAACCACGCGACGGAGGTGGCACCGGAGATCCGGGAACGGATCCTGGCCCGCACGGCCGAGGTGATCCCGCCGTGCGGCCCGGACGAGGCCCGGGAGCTGGCGACGGTGGGACGTGCGGTCCTGGACCTGCTGCCGGGCCCGGAGGGGCTGGACGAGGAAGCGGCAGAGGACGTGGTGATCACGGCGACCCACATCACGGACGACGCCACGCTGCCGTACCTCGCACGGTTCGCGGACCATCCCTCTCTGGGCGCCCGCTCCCAGCTGATGTGGGGATGGGCCCGGTTCACGACGGCCCCCTACGCGGAGGAGATCATCGCCCGGCTCGATCCGAGCGGCCTCGACTTCACGCTGGTGTCCGACGACCAGGCAGCCGAGATCGCCCGCCTCGGGCTGCGCCCCGAGCGCTTCGACCTGCGCAGGAGCCCGAGCCTCACCCCCGACGGCATGGCCGTGCTCCGCGCGGCGTTGAGCGAGACGCAGATGGTGCGGCTGCCGGGAGAACTGGCCCCGTTCCTGAGCCACCTCCCCTCCGACAACAAGCTGAGCAACCTCACCCTGACCAGCCGTCCCACAGGAGGACTCGCCTTCCTGCACCGCCTGGCCGGTCTCCATACCCTCGACATCAGCGAAGACGCCGTCATGAGCGAGGAGGACTGGCACGCGGTGGCCGCTCTGGACGGCCTCTCGCTGCTCGACCTGACAGCCGAGACCGTGAAGAGCATCCCGGAATCGCTGAGGCTGCCGCAGACGGACAATCTGTGGGTGGAGTGCTCCGGCCGCACCGCACCGCTGGACGTCATCGCCCGGTCCTTCCCCGCCCTGCACCTGCTGGTCCTCTACGGTGGCCGCGAAGGGCAGGTCCACGACCTCACACCGCTGGCGTCCCTGACCGAACTCCGACGCGTCCATGGCTTCGGCGGCCGCTTCACCGGTACCGAAGCCCTCGCACCCACGGTCGAGATCCGCACATGAGCCGACCGCCCTCCGCCTCTCCCGATACGTTCATGGTCATGACCGACATCGAGCTCGCCGACGCCATCGCCTCCGTACGCGACCAGCTCGTCGCCGCCGCCACGCGGGCGACCGGGCAGCCCGTCGCCTTCGAAGTGGGCGACATCGAGATGGAGTTCACCATCGAACTCCGCAAGGAGGTGAAGGCCGGCGGCAAGGTCAAGGCCTGGGTCGTCGAGGCCGGTGCCGACGCCTCCCGCGCCCGGGGCGAGACCCACCGGGTCTCCTTCACCCTGAAGCCCCGGAACG
Organism: Streptomyces sp. NPDC006197; assembly: GCF_040613865.1. Classification (NCBI taxonomy): domain Bacteria; kingdom Bacillati; phylum Actinomycetota; class Actinomycetes; order Kitasatosporales; family Streptomycetaceae; genus Streptomyces; species Streptomyces sp. NPDC006197. Next base: position 9,694 of record NZ_JBEXSZ010000006.1, read on the forward strand.
CCACGGACAACGGCCCCTGGCTCGTCGGCAACGACGAGGGCGCGGACCTGTCCGACTTCGGTGGCGGGGCCGAGGGGCGGTGAGCGGCTCCACCGCCACCGTCTTCGCCGTCCTCGGCGAGCAGCAGGGCACCGGGGTCCTGCTGACCCCGAGCCTCATCCTGACCAGCGCCCACGTCCTCGGCGGCGCCCGCAGCGCCACGGCCGTGGCCCCGCACCAGGCGGTGCCGGGACGGCTGCCGGTCGTCTGGTCCGACGACCGCCTCGACGCCGCCCTCCTTCTCCAGTCCAGCCTTCTCCTCGGCGTACCGCCCCGGTTCAGCTCCCTCGCCACCGACCGGCCGATACCCGGCTGCGAGATCATCGGCTTCCCCCGCGTCCAGCGGTACGAAGGCCAGAAGCCGGACGTCGACCAGTTCACCGGCACCGTCCTGCCCATGGCCGGGCTCCTCCGCCGCACACTGACCGTCGAGCTGGACCACCCTCCCGTCACCGGGACGGAGGACGGCCCCTCGCCCCTCTCGGGCCTGTCCGGCGCCCCCGTCCTCGCCGACGGGAAGCTCCTGGGCATCGTCCGCGCCGTACCGCGCGGACGCGGCCACCGCCGCCTGGAGTGCGTGCCCCTGACCGCCATCCTCGCGGACGAGGAGGTGCGCCGGTTGCTTCCCCCCGGCATCGCCCCGCCGGTACGGATCACCGGCACGCACCCCCACGACCAGCCGTACGAGGAGGAGTACGCGGACGCCGTCGGGGCCGCCTACCGCCGCACCCGGATCTTCGGCCTCGACGAGCTCGGCAAGCGCGCCTCCCAGTGGGACCTCGACACCGCCTACCTCTCCCTGGAGGCCGCTTCCAAGACCCCCGGCTCGCCCGACCGCGTCCCGCAGCGCGTCGACGACCTGCTCGCCTCCCGGCCGCGCGTCCTCCTCCGGGGCGACGCCGGGGCCGGGAAGACCACCCTCGTGTGGTGGCTGGCCGCGCACGCCTCCGCCGGGACCCTCGGGCCGAACCTCGCCGGGCTGAACGGCCTCGTCCCCTTCGTCGTCCCGCTGCGCACCCTGCGCGCCCGGGGCAACGGCTACCCCTCCCCCGCCGACCTGCCCGGAGTCGCCGGTCTCATGGTCGACGCGGCCCCCGAGGGCTGGGCGGGCCGGGTCCTGGCCGCCGGGCGGGGACTCCTCCTGATCGACGGCCTGGACGAGGTCCCGGCGGAGGAGCGCGAGGCCGCCCACGCCTGGCTCTCCCGGCTCCTCGCCCGCTACCCCCGCACCCGCTGCGTGGCGACCGTACGGCCCTTCGCCGTCGCCCCCGACTGGCTCGCCTCCGAGGAGTTCGAGGAACTCACCCTCCTGCCGCTCCGGGACGCCGACATCCAGGCCTTCGTCGCGGCCTGGCACGCGGCCGCCCGGCTGGACGGCGACCCCGACCGGAACCTCGCCGACCTCGAGCGCGACCTGGCCCAGCAGTTCGACCACAACCCCGCCCTGGCCGACCTCGCCCGGACCCCGCTGCTCTGCGCGGTCATCTGCGCCCTGCACCGGTTACGGGAGGGCTTCCTGCCCAAGACCCGCTGGGCGCTCTACTCCTCCGCGCTCCAGATGCTGCTCGGCGCCCGTGACGAACAGCGCGGGATCGGCACCCCCGACGGCATCGGCATGACGGTCGACGAGCACACCGAGCTCCTCCAGCGGCTCGCGGCCTGGCTGGTCCGGGGCGGTCAGACCGAGTTCACCCGGGAAGAGGCCCTGCGGCAGCTCGCCCGCGCCCTGCCCGGCATGCCGGACGTCGCCGGCCAGGGCACCCCCGAGGAGATCCTCACCCACCTCCTGAACCGGAGCGGGCTCCTCCAGGAGCGCACGGACGACGTCTTCCAGTTCGCCCACCGCACCTTCCAGGACTTCCTGGCGGCGAAGGAACTGGTGGACGGCGACCAGCTCAAGGAGGCCCTTCGCCACGCCCACGACCAGCAGTGGCACGACGTCCTGCTCCTGGCGGCCGGGCACTGCACCCGCCGCGACCTGCCCGTCCTGGTCGAGGGCCTCCTCGCGGCCGGCTCGGCCACCCGCAAACGGGAGCTGAAGACCACGCTGTACGTCCTGGCGGCCCTGGCGGCCCAGCACGCGGCCTGGCTGGACGGCAGCCTGCACGGACGGGTACGGAAGGCGGTGAAGTCGGTGGTGCTGCCGAGGGACCGGCAGCAGGTCGGCCAACTGGCCCGCCTGGGCGAGCACGTGCTGCCGCTGCTGCCGAAGCCGGAAACGGTACCCGCGGATGCCGTGGGCCCGGTCGCCGATCTGATCGTCTCGATCGGAGGCCAGGCGGCCCTGCCGTACGCCCGAGCCTTCTGCGAGGCGGGGCACCCGGGCAGATTCGCCAGCAAGTGGGGGGCCTTCCCCTCGGAGGCCTTCGCCCGCCAGATCGCCCCGCACCTCGACGACGAGTTGCTGTTGGTGACCGAAGCGGCACAGTTGCGCGTCCTGAGCACCCTGCGCGACCAGAAGGCCGTCCAGATCATCGGCGACTTCGACGAGGACGACCTCGCCCGCGGACTCGACAAGCACCGGCCGACGTTTCTCGCTCTCGGTCTCAACCCTCGGCTCACCGATCTCGGCTTCCTGCGAGCGCTGGACTGCTCCCGCCTCGGCATGATCATCCTGAGTGACTGCCCCCGGCTGACGGACCTGACAGCACTGGTCGACCTGCCGTCCGTGTCGGTGCAGGTCAGCGGAGTGCTTCGCGACGAAATCATCGGCGCCGCCGCCCTCGGTGACCGGCTCACCGCCCGGTAGACGGCAAAGGGGCGGCCCCGGAACCATCGGGTTCCGGGGCCGCCCCTTGTTCAGCTACGCCTTACGCGTCCTTCGAGAGGTTCGGGCCCGAGCCGCCCGCCGCCTCGATCGGCGGGGCGTCCGGCAGGGCCGTCTTCTCCTCGCCGCGGAAGGTGAACTTGCGCTCCTCGCCCTCGCCCTCCGTGTCCACGACCACGATGTGACCGGGGCGCAGCTCGCCGAAGAGGATCTTCTCCGACAGCGTGTCCTCGATCTCGCGCTGGATCGTCCGGCGCAGCGGCCGGGCACCCATCACCGGGTCGTAACCCTTCTTGGCGAGCAGCTCCTTCGCGGACTGGGAGAGCTCGATGCCCATGTCCCGGTCCTTGAGGCGCTCGTCGACGCGGCTGATCATCAGGTCGACGATCTGGAGGATGTCCTCCTGCGTCAGCTGCGGGAAGACGATGATGTCGTCCACACGGTTGAGGAACTCCGGGCGGAAGTGCTGCTTCAGCTCGTCGCTGACCTTCGCCTTCATCCGCTCGTAGTTGGACTTCGTGTCGCCCTGGGCGGCGAAGCCCAGGTTGAAGCCCTTCGAGATGTCCCTGGTCCCGAGGTTGGTCGTCATGATGATGACCGTGTTCTTGAAGTCCACGACCCGGCCCTGGGAGTCGGTCAGGCGACCGTCCTCCAGGATCTGGAGAAGGGAATTGAAGATATCGGGGTGGGCCTTCTCGACCTCGTCGAAGAGGACGACGGAGAACGGCTTGCGGCGCACCTTCTCGGTGAGCTGGCCGCCCTCTTCGTAGCCGACGTATCCGGGCGGCGAACCGAAGAGGCGGGAAACCGTGTGCTTCTCGCTGAACTCCGACATGTCGAGGGAGATCATCGCGTCCTCGTCGCCGAAGAGGAATTCGGCGAGCGCCTTGGAGAGCTCGGTCTTACCGACGCCGGACGGGCCGGCGAAGATGAACGAGCCACCGGGGCGCTTCGGGTCCTTCAGACCCGCACGGGTACGGCGGATGGCCCGCGAGAGGCCGATGACGGCGTCCTTCTGGCCGATGACGCGCTTGTGGAGCTCGTCCTCCATGCGGAGCAGACGCGAGGACTCCTCCTCGGTCAGCTTGAAGACCGGGATGCCGGTGGCGGTCGCGAGGACCTCGGCGATCAGCTCGCCGTCGACCTCGGCGACGACGTCCATGTCGCCGGCCTTCCACTCCTTCTCGCGCTTGGCCTTCGCGGCGAGGAGCTGCTTCTCCTTGTCGCGCAGGGACGCGGCCTTCTCGAAGTCCTGCGAGTCGATCGCGGACTCCTTGTCGCGGCGGACGCCGGCGATCTTCTCGTCGAACTCGCGGAGGTCCGGCGGCGCGGTCATCCGGCGGATGCGCATCCGGGAGCCGGCCTCGTCGATCAGGTCGATCGCCTTGTCCGGGAGGAAGCGGTCCGAGATGTACCGGTCGGCCAGGGTCGCGGCCTGGACGAGGGCCTCGTCGGTGATGGAGACCCGGTGGTGGGCCTCGTACCGGTCGCGCAGACCCTTGAGGATCTCGATGGTGTGCGGCAGCGACGGCTCGGCGACCTGGATGGGCTGGAAGCGGCGCTCGAGGGCCGCATCCTTCTCCAGGTACTTCCGGTACTCGTCGAGCGTGGTGGCGCCGATGGTCTGGAGCTCACCGCGGGCCAGCATCGGCTTGAGGATGCTGGCGGCGTCGATCGCGCCCTCGGCGGCGCCCGCACCCACGAGGGTGTGGAGCTCGTCGATGAACAGGATGATGTCGCCGCGGGTGCGGATCTCCTTGAGGACCTTCTTCAGGCGCTCCTCGAAGTCACCGCGGTAGCGGGAGCCGGCGACCAGCGCGCCGAGGTCCAGGGTGTAGAGGTGCTTGTCCTTGAGGGTCTCGGGCACCTCGCCCTTGACGATGGCCTGCGCCAGGCCCTCGACGACGGCGGTCTTGCCGACGCCGGGCTCGCCGATGAGGACCGGGTTGTTCTTGGTGCGGCGGGACAGCACCTGCATGACCCGCTCGATCTCCTTCTCGCGCCCGATGACCGGGTCGAGCTTGGATTCGCGGGCCGCCTGGGTGAGGTTCCGGCCGAACTGGTCGAGGACCAGGGACGTCGAGGGGGTGCCCTCGGCAGGACCGCCGGCCGTGGCGGCTTCCTTGCCCTGGTAGCCGGAGAGCAGCTGGATGACCTGCTGCCGCACCCGGTTGAGGTCGGCGCCCAGCTTCACGAGGACCTGGGCGGCGACGCCCTCGCCCTCGCGGATCAGGCCGAGCAGGATGTGCTCGGTGCCGATGTAGTTGTGGCCGAGCTGGAGGGCCTCCCGGAGCGACAGCTCCAGGACCTTCTTGGCACGAGGGGTGAAGGGGATGTGCCCGGACGGGGCCTGCTGCCCCTGGCCGATGATCTCCTCCACCTGCTGGCGGACCGCCTCGAGCGAAATCCCGAGGCTCTCCAGGGCCTTAGCGGCGACACCCTCACCCTCGTGGATAAGGCCCAGAAGGATGTGCTCGGTGCCGATGTAGTTGTGGTTGAGCATCCGGGCTTCTTCCTGAGCCAGGACGACAACCCGCCGCGCGCGGTCGGTGAACCTCTCGAACATCGTTAATCGCTCCTCAGAGCGGTCAGTCAGTTAGGGGTCGATCCCCTCCCTGTCCTTCCGCAGCTTAGTCCCGCAAGCGGGGACCGCTCATTCCAACTGCCGACATCCGTCCGGATCACCCCCTCTTCAGCGGGGAGACCTGCTGCCGAACAGCCGACAAATGCTCCAACCCGATGGTGCGAGACGATGTTCCCGCAGGCCAAGTAGTTACCCGCGCCATCAGTACGCCGATGGCGAACGTGAGACGCCGAAGCCCGCGAGTCGCCCCTCCCCACTAGGAATGTCTTACCCGTAAGGACTGACACTCCATGCGGCGCACCCCGGTTCCCTCCGCTACCAGCGAACACCCTTGCGCGCTCGAATGCACCCTTACGCCCCATCCCGGACACCCTGCGCGACCGACGGGGACGCTGTGTCACCGTGGGCGTAACCAAGACGCCCCCTCGGGAGTTCCCCGGACATGGCCTTCACCGTCCCGCCGCCCCGCTCGCCGATCGACGGCGATGTGGCGCGGTGGTACGAGGACGAGCTCGGCTGGGCGACGGAGGCGGGGCCGCCGGTGCGGCTGGTCACCGGGCTGCGCTTCGACGTCCTGGAGGTGCCTGTCGAGGCCGGCCGGGGCGTGCTGCGCCGGATGGGCGCGGCGACGGGTCCGGTGGCCCTGATGGGGCGCCGGATGGGGCTGCTCGTGGCCGCGGGGAGCGCGGAGGAGCTGCCGGGGCTGCTCGACTGGCTGGAGTGGGGCGGGATCTCACTGGATCTCGCGATCCTCGGTGCCGACGGCCGGATGACCGCACCCCTTCCCCCGGGGCGGGGCGGATCCGGCGCGCCGGGCGCCGCGGTGTGGCTGCGGGCGCCCGCGCCGGGCCGCGAGGTCGAGTCCTCGCTCCCGGTGCTGCGGTCCGCACCGTGGGGCGTTGCGGGCGCCCCCTGTCTGGTGCGTCTCGTGGCCGCCGCCGCCGCGGAGTGCCATCGGGTGCGGCTGCTGAGCGCCCGTACCCGCGGGACGGCTCAGCAGCTGTCGCCTCAGCGGTTCGCGTCCTCGTAGGCAGCCTTGATGTCGGCGGGCACGCGACCGCGGTCGTTGACGTTCATGCCGTTCTCCTTGGCCCACGCGCGGATCTTCGCGGTGTCCTGGCTGCCCGTGGCCACGGCGCGGCCCTTGCCGCGTCCGCCGGTGGTGCGGCCACCGGTGCGACGGCCACTCGTGGTGTACGGCTCGAGCAGGCCACGGAGCTTTTCCGCGTTGGCGGTGGTGAGGTCGATCTCGTAGGTCTTGCCGTCCAGCGCGAACGTCACGGTCTCGTCCGCCTCGACGCCGTCGAGGTCGTCGACAAGAAGGACCTGAACCTTCTGTGCCACCGGATTTCCTTTCATCGAAAATGCAGTACGCGGAAAGGAAACCGCTTTTCCCGGAAAAACACAAACCCCTGGGAGAGGTTCAGAACCCCGGCACCACGGGAAACGTGCGCGATTCGGACATAGGGATCCCGGGCTTCCGCGTCACAGGTGCAGAAGCATCCGGCTGTTGCCCAAGGTGTTCGGCTTCACTCGTTCGAGACCGAGGAACTCGGCGACTCCCTCGTCATAGGAACGCAGGAGCTCGCTGTAGACATCTCCGTCGACCGGGGTCTCGCCGATCTCGACGAACCCGTGCTTCGCGAAGAAGTCGACTTCGAAGGTCAGGCAGAATACCCGCCGCACCCCGAGCCATCGGGCGGTGTGCAACAACTTGTCCAGCACCTGATGTCCGACGCCGGCGCCCTTGAACTCGGGATCGACGGCGAGAGTGCGGACTTCGGCGAGGTCTTCCCACATGACGTGGAGCGCGCCGCAGCCGACGACGGTGGCGTCCTCGTCGCGTTCCGCGACCCAGAACTCCTGGATGGACTCGTAAAGGGTCACGGTCGCCTTGTCGAGCAGGATGCCGCGCTGCACGAAAGGATCGACGAGGCGGCGGACCGCGGGGACGTCGCTGGTGCGGGCCCTGCGGACGGTGACGGCTTTGGCGGAGGTCGACATGGGGGGACGCTATCGCTACGGGCGGGCTGTTCCCTCGCCACCCTCGGGCTCCCGCGGGGCGGCGGGGAGGGGGCTGTCGCGCTGGACGATCCGGATGGCGTCGTTCAGCGACTCCCGCTGTTCCGGCGACATCATCCCGAAGAAGGCGACGAGTGCGGCGGCGGGGTTGTCGCTCTGTGCCCAGGCCTCGTTCATGAGGGCCGCCGAGTAGGCGGCGCGGGTGGAGACCGCCGTATATCGATAGGCGCGGCCTTCGACTTCCCTGCGGACCCAGCCCTTCTGGTGGAGATTGTCCATGACGGTCATGACGGTGGTGTAGGCGATGGACCGCTCCTGCTGGAGGTCCTCCAGAACTTCCCGGACGGTCACCGGGCGGTTCCATTGCCAGACGCGCGTCATGACGGCGTCTTCGAGCTCTCCCAATGGACGGGGCACAGCGTCACCATAGTGCGAAAAGCGTCAATACGGGGCTATTGGCGACAAGAAACCAACAAAAAGGACGCACGACCTCGAAAGGTCGCACGTCCTCGGTGGTACGGGGCCGGCGGGGCCTCAGGAGGCGGCGGAGCCGTCCGCCTGGCGGGCCGCCTCGGCGCGGGCGAGGGCGGCGTCCACGGCCGCGTCCTCCTTGGCCTTGTTCGGGCCGCCCTGGGTCTTGACGATCGTGACGACGAGAGCGATGAAGAACGCGGCCATCACGACGGGGGGCAGGAGCGCGGATACGTAGTCCATGCCGTCCAGAGTAGCCAGGGGGTGGCCCTCCGGTCAGGCCGGGTCGGCGCGTGCCGCGCCCGGCCTGACCGGAGGGTCACCCCCTCATCCGGCGACCCGTTCCTCGGGCGGGGGCGGGGGTACGGGGCGGCGGCGCGGCGGGAAGGCCTCGGAGGGCTTGGGCACCGGGCGCTCGGCCGGGGCGGGCGGGGTCGGCTTGGGCTCGTCGCCCGCCCCGCGCCCGCCGGGCAGGGCGAGCAGCCGGGCCCGGGAGGGGGAGGGCACGGCCGGGGCGGTGGCCTGGGAGACCCGGGCCAGGCGCGCGCGTACGGAGCGCTCGGCGAGGACCTGGCAGCGGGCGAGCAGCTCGGCGGCGGCCGGGTTGCGGCGCAGCGCGCGCAGGGCGGCGAGGTCGTCAGCGGCGGGCTCGTAGCCGGCGGCCAGCGCGTCCCGGAGGAGCTCCAGGTAACCGCCGAGGGACCCGGGCAGCGCCTCGCGGTAGCGGGCCAGGTCGTCGAGGAGGAAGGCGCGCAGCCGGCCGGCCTCGCGTACCGCCTCGTCCACGGATTCGGTCAGACGCAGGCAGTCCTGGACGTCCTCCTCCTGGAGGGGGGCAGGGTGGAGGGCGGTGGCAAGGGCGCGGCGAAGCACACGCAGTTCGTCCGCGCTGAACGCCATGCCGCCGCGGGATCCGTATGGCGTGGGCATGGGCCGACACTACGCGCTAATCGGACAATTTTCGCTTAGCGATCATCGCGGCGCGCCGAACCCACCCCTACATGCGGGACACGTTCCGCTCGTAGACCAGGCGCAGACCGATCAGGGTCAGCCAGGGCTCGTGCGCGTCGATCTCCTTCGAGTCGGCGAGGACCATAGGCGCCAGGCCGCCGGTCGCGATCACCGTGACGTCGGAGGGGTCGCCCTTCGGCCCGACCAGTTCCCGCTTCATCCGGGCCACGACGCCGTCGACCTGGCCCACGTACCCGAAGACGATGCCCGACTGCATGGCCTCGACCGTGTTCTTGCCGATCACGCTGCGCGGCCGGGCCAGCTCGATCTTGCGGAGCATGGCGCCCTTGACGCCCAGGGCCTCCACCGAGATCTCGATGCCCGGCGCGATCGCGCCGCCCGCGTACTCCCCGCGCGTGCTGACCGCGTCGTACGTCGTCGCCGTGCCGAAGTCCACGACGATCGCCGGACCGCCGTACAGCTCGACGGCCGCGACCGCGTTGACGATGCGGTCGGCGCCGACCTCCTTGGGGTTGTCCGTGAGGATCGGCACCCCCGTCTTCACGCCCGGCTCCACCAGGACCGCCGGCACGTCCCCGTAGTACCGGCGGGTCACCTCGCGCAGCTCGTGCAGCACCGAGGGGACCGTCGCGCAGATGGCGATCCCCTCGATGCCGTCGCTCAGCTCGACGCCCAGCAGCGGGTGCATGCCCATGAGGCCCTGGAGCAGGACCGCCATCTCGTCGGCGGTCCTGCGCGGGTCCGTGGAGATCCGCCAGTGCTCGACGATCTCCTCGCCGTCGAAGAGACCGAGCACCGTGTGCGTGTTGCCGACGTCGATGGTGAGCAGCATCAGGCCCGCACCTCGCGCAGGTCCAGGCCGATGTCGAGGATCGGGGAGGAGTGGGTGAGGCCGCCGACCGCCAGGTAGTCCACGCCGGTCGCCGCGTACGCCGCCGCGTTCTCCAGGGTCAGCCGGCCCGAGGACTCCAGGACGGCGCGGCCCGCGACCAGGGCGACGGCCTCCTCGGTCTCCAGCGGGGTGAAGTTGTCGAGGAGGATCAGGTCGGCGCCCGCGTCCAGGACCTCGCGGACCTGGTGCATCGTGTCGACCTCGACCTCGATCGGCACCTCCGGGAACAGCTCGCGGACGGCCTTGAAGGCCTCGGCGACGCCGCCGGCCGCCACCACGTGGTTGTCCTTCACCAGGGCGGCGTCGGAGAGCGACATGCGGTGGTTGACGCCGCCGCCGCAGCGGACCGCGTACTTCTCCAGGGCACGCAGGCCCGGCGTCGTCTTGCGGGTGTCGCGGACCTTCGCCTTCGTGCCCTCCAGCGCGTCCGCCCACGCGCGCGTGGCGGTGGCGATGCCGGAGAGGCGGCACAGGATGTTGAGCGCGCTGCGCTCGCCCGTGAGCAGGTCGCGGGTGCGGGCGGTGACGCTGAGCAGCTTCTGCCCGGCCTCCACGCGCGCGCCGTCCTCGACGTGCCGCTCGACCTCGAACTCGTCGGTGCAGACGATCGACAGGACGGCCTCGGCGACCCGCAGACCGGCCACGACACCGGCCTCGCGGGCGGTGAAGTCGGCCGTGGCGACGGCTTCCTCGGGGACGGTCGCCACGGTCGTGACGTCGACCCCGCCGTCGAGGTCCTCGGCGATCGCCAGGTGCGCGATGTCCTCGACCTGGACGGGGTCGAGACCGGCTTCGGCGAGCAGCTCCGCGAGGGCGGGGTCGAGCCCGCACTCGAACTCCTCGCCGTCGCCGCAGGCGCAGCCCTCGCCGCAGCCGTCGGGCTCCTCGTCGGAGACCGTGTTGATCTGGATGAGAGGGACGTCCACGGGCTCGGGACGGGCTTCCTCGGGCGTGCTCACTTACGGCTCCCTGGGGGCGTCGACGGTGGGGGGAAGGTCGGAGGTCTCGGTGGTGCGGACGTCGAGGGTCCGCTCCGGGGTGAGGTGGACGACGAGGTGCCTGCGCCACCGGGCGTCGTCCCGGTCGGGGTGGTCCTCGCGCCAGTGGCAGCCGCGGGTCTCCTCGCGGCGGGACGCCGCCGCGACCAGGAGGCGGGCGACGGCGAGCAGGTTGGTGGTCTCCCAGGACTCGACGCCCGGCTCGGCGGACTTCCGGTCGCCGGCCTCGCCGGACACGGGCGGGATGTGGAGGGCGTCCAGCTCCCCGGAGGCCGTGCGCAGGCCCGCGGCGGACCGGAGCACTCCCGCGCCCAGCGTCATGGTGCGCTGGATACGGCGCCGGGCGCCGGGGTCGAGCAGCGGCAGGACCACCGGGGCCGGGTGCTCCACCGGGACGGCCGGGCCGCGGCCGGGGGCGCGCGCCACGACGTCCTCGGCGATCCGCTCGGCGAAGACCAGGCCCTCCAGGAGCGAGTTCGAGGCGAGCCGGTTGGCGCCGTGGACGCCCGTGCAGGCGGCCTCCCCGCACGCGTAGAGCCCGGGAACGGTCGTCCGGCCCGACAGGTCCGTACGGACGCCGCCGGAGGCGTAGTGGGCGGCCGGGGCGACCGGGATCGGCTCCGTCACCGGGTCGATGCCGTGGGCGCGGCAGGCCGCCAGGATCGTCGGGAAGCGCTCCGCCCACATCTCGGCGCCGAAGTGGCGGGCGTCGAGGTACATGTGCTCGGCGTCCTGCTCCTGCATCCGGCGCGTGATCGCCTTGGCGACGATGTCCCGGGGCGCCAGCTCGGCCAGCTCGTGCTGCCCGAGCATGAAGCGGACCCCGTCGCCGTCGACCAGGTGGGCGCCCTCGCCCCGTACCGCCTCGGAGACCAGCGGCTGCTGGCCCTCGGAGCCGGCCCCGAGGAAGAGCACCGTGGGGTGGAACTGGACGAACTCCAGGTCGGAGACCTCGGCCCCGGCCCGCAGCGCGAGCGCGACGCCGTCGCCGGTGGAGACGCCCGGGTTGGTGGTGGCGGAGAAGACCTGCCCCATGCCGCCGGTGGCGAGGACGACCGCGGGCGCGTGGACGGCCCCGACGCCGTCGTGCTGCCCCTCGCCCATGACGTGCAGGGTCACGCCCGCCGTACGGCCCTCGGCGTCCGTCAGGAGGTCCAGGACGAGGGCGTGCTCGATGGTGCGCACGCCCCGGTCCCGTATCGCCTCGACCAGGGCGCGGGAGATCTCGGCGCCGGTCGCGTCCCCGCCCGCGTGGGCGATCCGGCGGCGGTGGTGGCCGCCCTCCCGGGTCAGCGCGATCTCGCCGTCGGCTGTCTTGTCGAAGTCGGCGCCGGTCGCGATCAGGCGGCGGACGGCGTCGGGGCCCTCCGTGACCAGGGTCCGCACGGCCCGCTCGTCGCACAGCCCGGCACCGGCGACGAGGGTGTCGTCGAGGTGCTGCTCGGGGGTGTCGCCCTCGCCGAGCGCGGCCGCGATGCCGCCCTGCGCCCAGCGGGTGGAGCCCTCGTCGAGCCGCGCCTTGGTGACGACGACCGCACGGAGCCCGGCGGCGGTGCAGCGCAGGGCGGCGGTGAGGCCGGCGACCCCCGAGCCGACCACGACGACGTCGGCGTCGATGGCCCAGCCCGGCGCGGGTGCGTGCAGCCGTATTCCGGTCACTTGGTGGCTCCGAAGGTCAGGGGGATGTTGTCGATGAGCCGCGTGCTCCCCACGCGCGCGGCGACGGCGAGGATCGCCTCCCCGTCATGGCCGTCGGCGACCTCGGTGAAGTCGGCCGGGTCCACGAGGGCCAGGTAGTCGAGGGTGAGCGGCGGCTCGGCCTTGGCGGCCTCGTCCAGGACGGCGCGGGCCGCGGCCCGTACGGCCTCGGCGCAGCCGCCCTCGGCGGCCTGCGCGACCGCGTGCGCGTCGGCGGCGGCCCGGGCCTCGCCGAGCCGCGACAGCGCCTCGGCCCGGTTCTCGGCCCGGCCCTGGGCGCCGGGCAGCGAGGCGGCACGCGCGCGCAGCGCCTCCTGGGCGGCGAGCCGCTCACGGGCGGTGAACAGGGCGCGCGACAGCGACAGCGCCGTCCGGCGCTCCCCGGCCGAGAGGTAGCGGTTGCGGCTGGAGAGGGCCAGGCCGTCGGCCTCGCGGACGGTCTCCACGCCGACGATCTCGACGGGGAAGTTCAGATCGCGGACCATGCGGCGGATCAGGGCCAGCTGCTGGGCGTCCTTCTGACCGAAGAAGGCCAGGTCGGGCGAGGTGAGGTGGAGCAGCTTGGCGACGACCGTCAGCATGCCGTCGAAGTGACCCGGCCGGGAGGCGCCTTCGAGCCGCTCGCCCATGGGTCCGGCGGTGATCCGGACCTGGGGCTCGCCGCCCGGGTAGACCTCGTCCACGGAGGGCGCGAAGACGGCGCTCGCGCCCGCCTCGAAGGCCAGCGCGAGGTCGGCGTCCAGGGTGCGGGGGTAGCGGTCGAGGTCCTCGCCGGCGCCGAACTGGAGCGGGTTGACGAAGACGGTGACGACGACGAAGCCCTCGGCGCCGACGCGCTCGCGTGCGGCCCGGATCAGGGTGGCGTGGCCCTCGTGAAGGGCGCCCATGGTCATGACCACGGCGGTGTTCCCGCGCGTCGCCCAGTGGGCCGCCGCATACTCCAGGTCCTCCACCGTGGGCAGCAGCTCGGCCGGCTCGTACCGGCCGGCGGCCTTCTTGGCGAACAGGGTCATCGGTCGTCTCCTTGCGGCCCGTCGGCGGGGTCTGCGGGGTGGGCGGAACCCGAGGGCTCGGCCAGCACACCCAGCAGGTCCTCGGCCAGCTCGGGCTTGAGCAGGCCGTGCGCGAGCGCCCGGTCGGCGGTCGTGCGGGCCATCGCCAGATAGCCGGACACGGTGCCGGGCGCGTGCTTGCGCAGCTCGGACACGTGGGCGGCGACCGTGCCGGCGTCCCCGCGCGCGACGGGCCCGGTGAGGGCCGCGTCCCCGGACCGCAGGGCGTTGTCCAGGGCGGCGCCCAGGAGCGGGCCCAGCATGCGGTCGGGGGCGGCGACCCCGGCCTTGTGGAGCAGCTCCATCGACTGGGCCACCAGCGTGACCAGGTGGTTCGCACCGAGGGCCAGGGCCGCGTGGTAGAGCGGCCGGGCCTCCTCCGCGATCCACTCGGGCTCGCCGCCCATCTCGATCACCAGCGCCTCGGCGGCGAGCCGCAGCTCCTCGGGCGCGGTCACCCCGAAGGAGCAGCCGGCGAGCCGCTGGACGTCGACGGCGGTGCCGGTGAAGGTCATGGCGGGGTGCAGGGCCAGCGGCAGGGCGCCGGCCCGGCGGGCGGGGTCCAGGACCCGTGCCCCGTACCGCCCGGAGGTGTGGACGAGCAGCTGGCCCGGCCGTACGGCCCCGGTGTCGGCGAGGCCCTCGACCAGTCCGGGCAGCGCGTCGTCCGGCACGGTCAGCAGGACCAGGTCGGCGAGGGCGAGGACTCGGGCGGGCTCGACGACCGGGACGTCGGGCAGGAGTTCGGCGGCGCGCCGCCGGGAGGCGTCGGAGACCGCCGAGACGGCGACGGGACGGTGCCCGGCGAGCCGGAGCGAGGCGGCGAGGGCGGGGCCCACACGGCCGGCGCCGACGACTCCGACGGTGAGCCGGGCGGGTCGGTCCTCGGCCCGGGGCTCCGATGCTCTGGACTCTGGCGCTGCTGGTGCGTTCACGGTGGGGACGGCCTTCCGTTCCAGTCCTCGGCGGGTACCGGACGATTTCTGGTCATGCTACGCCAGCGTTTCGCGGCGCCCCGTGGACCGTCCACAGGGTGTGGGCGGTGGTGTGATGATCGGCCCATGAATCCTGTGACTCCTGCGGAGACTCCTGTGGACGAGGAAGCCGCCCGGCTCCACCGGGCGAAGGTGTGGGGCAGCGCCGAGCGCCGCCTGTGGGACACCTCGATCGACGGCACGGTCGGCTCGCGGCTGCGCGAACTGACCGCCTGGGCCCGGGCCGCCGGCCACGAGGACGCCCCGGTCGACACGTACGGGAACGGTCTCGTGGAGGAGCTGGAGCGGCGCGTCGCCGAGGAGCTCGGCCTCCCCGACGCCGTCTTCTTCCCCACCGGCACCATGGCCCAGCAGGCGGCGCTGCGCTGCTGGGCCGGGCGCACCGGCAGCCCCGTCGTCGCCCTCCACCCGCTCGCCCACCCCGAGGTCCACGAGAACGGGGCGTTCGGGGCTGTCTCGGGGCTCCGCACGGTCCACCCGACCGGCGCGCCCCGGCTGCCGACCGCCGAGGAGGTGCGGAACCACCCGGAGCCCTTCGGGACGCTGATGCTGGAGCTGCCGCTGCGGGACGCCGGCTTCGTGCTGCCGTCCTGGGAGGAGCTGACCGAGGTGGTGGAGGCGGCCCGGGAGCGGGACGCGGTGGTCCACTTCGACGGGGCCCGGCTGTGGGAGACCACGACGCATTTCGGCCGCGGGCTCGCGGAGATCGCGGGACTCGCCGACAGCGTGTACGTCTCGTTCTACAAGTCCCTCGGCGGCATGTCCGGGGCCGCGCTCGCCGGCCCCGAGGAGGTCATGGAGGAGGCCAGGACCTGGCGGCACCGGTACGGCGGGATGGTCTTCCAGCAGTACCCGGCGGCGCTCTCCGCGCTCCGGGGCCTGGATGTCGAGCTGCCCCGGCTGCCCTCGTACGTGGCGCACGCGCGCGTGGTGGCCGACGCGGTCCGGGAGGCGTTCGCGGAGGCGGGCACCGGCTGGTCCCGGGTCCACCCGGAGGCTCCGCACACCCACCAGTTCCAGGTCTGGCTGCCGTACGAGCCGGACGTCCTGACGGCGGCGGCCCTCGCCCAGACCGAGGACACCGGCGCCGCCTTCTTCCGCCGCTGGTTCGCCCCGGGCGCGGGCGGTCCCCCGGGCGTCGCGGTCACGGAGCTGACGGTGACGGGCCCCGGCCTGGAGTGGACGGCGAAGGACGTGAAGGAGGCGGTACGGGACTTCCTGGCACGCGTCGAGAGGTGAGGCCGTCCTGACCGGCCGGGGCTTCGGAGGCCGTCAGGACGGTGGGCCTCCCCAGGCCGTCAGGACGGTCGGCGGCGGAGCAGGCCGTCAGGACGGCCAGCGGTGGCGCAGGGCCGCGCGGAGGCGCAGGCGCAGCCCGCCGCCGGCCCTGCGGATGCTCAGGCGCAGCCCGCCACCGGCCCTGCGGCCCGCCACCACCCGCTCGAAGCGGCGGCGGTCGCGGACGGCCCGCAGGACGGCGACGTCGTGGGTGCCGGGCGCCGGCGGCGTCGGTTCGCCGAGCCGGGCGGCACGGTAGGCGTCGAAGAGGTGCTGGTGCAGCGCGTTCATGCCCTCACCGTGCGCCGCGCCGCCACGCCCCGGCCCCCGGATTGACGCCCCCCGTCAATCCGGGGCCCGCCGATTGACGACCCCCGTCAAACGGGACGACAGCTCCCCCGTCCCGCCCCGCACCATGGACGGGTGAGCGTGACCATCGACATCACCGGACTGCCGCACGAGCGGATCACCTTCTGCCCCTCGCCGCTGGCCGAGCTGGGCGCCGCCCTGCACGCCCTCTCCCAGCCCACGCACCACCCCCGGCTGCACGCCTGGACCACCACCACGACCGCGGCCCTGAAGCCGGAGCTCGCGGACCGGCTCCACGAGGCCGACTTCATGTGGAACACCACCCGCTCGGACATCCTGCTGACGGCGCGGCCCCGGGAGACCCTCGCGGAGGAGCTGGACGACCTCGACCTCATGGACGACGAGAAGTTCGTGGGCTCCGCTCTGGAGATCTCCTGCAACAGCAACTACGCCCAGGGCGCCCCCTCGCCGCTCGTCGACGAGCGGATGCGCCGTCGCGCCCTCGACCTGGCCGCCGCCCGCGGCCCGCGTCAGACCGCGTTCGTGGAACGGATGCTCGCCGACCCGCCCGGTACGCGCGCGTGGATCCGGCGGCTCCTGGAGGACTGCGACGAGGCCTTCTTCGCGGACACCTGGCGCCGCGTCCGGGTCCAGCTCGCCGCCGACGCCCGCCACAAGACGGAGCTGATGCGCCGCAAGGGGCTCGCCGAGGCCGTCGCCGACGCCTCCCCCGCGATGAGCCTGGAGGAGGACGGGCACGGCTCCCGGATCGTCGTCGACAAGCTGGTCCAGGGCCGGACGAGCGCCGAGGGCACCGCGGTGACGTTCCTGCCGACGGCCTTCGGCTGGCCGCACCTCTTCGCCCTCCACACCCCCGGCTGGCAGCCCGTCGTCCAGTACCCCATCCCCGCCCGCGACCTCGGCGGCGCGGCCTCCGTCGAGGCGGTCAAGCTGCGCCTGGAGGCCGTCGCCCACCCCATGCGGATGCGGCTCTGCCGCAGCCTGGCCCGGGGCTCCAGCACGACGAGCGAGCTGGCCGACGCGTACAACATCACCGCCCCCGAGGTCTCCCGCCACCTCGCGGTCATGAAGAAGGCCGGGCTGATCACCACCCAGCGCCGCGGCCGGTACGTGCTCCACCAGCTCGACGTGTCCGTCGTCGCCCGCCTCGGCAGCGACTTCCTGGAGTCGGTGCTCCGCTAGGACCCGACTCCAGGTAGGACCCGACTCCGGGGGTGGGCCTAGACCGCGCCGCCGCCCGCCCGGACCAGGCCCGTCTCGTACGCCAGGACCACGACCTGGACCCGGTCGCGCAGGCCCAGCTTGGTCAGGATGCGGCCCACGTGCGTCTTCACCGTCGCCTCGGAGAGGACGAGCCGGGCGGCGATCTCGCCGTTCGACAGACCCTGCGCGACCAGCATCATCACCTCGCGCTCCCGCTCCGTCAGCCGCTCCAGCCCCTTGTGCCGGGGCTCCTTCCCCGAGGACGGCAGCATCGGCGAGAAGCGGTCGAGGAGCCGGCGCGTGGTCGAGGGCGCCACCACCGCGTCCCCGCTGTGCACCGAGCGGATCGCACCGAGCAGCTCCGCCGGCGGCACGTCCTTCAGCATGAAGCCGCTCGCACCGGCCTTCAGGCCCGAGAAGGCGTACTCGTCGAGGTCGAAGGTCGTCAGGATCAGGACCTTCGGAGCATCCGGCTGCGAGCAGATCCGCCGGGTCGTCTCCACCCCGTCCAGCTTCGGCATGCGCACGTCCATCAGGACGACGTCGACCGCCGTGGAACGCAGCACCTCCAGGGCCTCGACACCGTCACCGGCCTCCGCCACGACCTCCATGTCCGGCTGGGCGGCGAGCACCATGCGGAAACCGGTCCGCAGCAGCACCTGGTCGTCGACGAGCATCACGCGGATGGACATCAGGTCAGTTCCTTAGGGGTCGTCAGTGAGCGGGCTTGAGGGGGAGCAGGGCGCTGATCCGGAAACCGCCGCCCGGACGCGGGCCCGCGTCCAGGGTGCCGCCGACCATGCCGACCCGCTCCCGCATGCCGATCAGACCGTGGCCCCGCCCGTCGGCGCCCCCGTCCTCGTACATCTCCTGCGGAGCGCCCCGGCCGTCGTCCTCGACGAGCAGGCCGAGACCGTCGTCGAAGTAGACGAGGCGCACGCTGGCACCCGCGTCCGGCCCGCCGTGCTTGCGCGTGTTGGTGAGGGCCTCCTGCACGATCCGGTACGCGGTGAGCTCGACGCCGCTGGGCAGCGGGCGCGGGCTCCCCTCGATCGCGAAGTCGACGGTGAGGCCGGCGCCCCGGACCTGCTCCACGAGGTCCTCGATCTGCCGCACGTCGGGCTGGGGCACGTACTCCCCGGCCTCCTGGTGCTCGCCGGTGCGCAGGATCCCGAGGAGTCTGCGCATCTCGGCGAGCGCCTGCCGGCCGGTGGTGGAGATCGTCTCCAGGGCCTGCTTGGCGGTCTCCGGGGAGGAGTCCATGACATAGGCGGCGCCGTCGGCCTGGACCACCATCACCGACACGTTGTGCGCGACGACGTCGTGCAGCTCGCGGGCGATCCGGGCGCGCTCGGCGGCGACCGCGACCTTGGCCTGGGCCTCGCGCTCCTGCTCCAGGCGGGAGGCCCGCTCCTCCAGCTGCGCGAAGTAGGCGCGGCGGGTGCGGAGCGAGTCGCCGAGGACCCAGGCGAGGGCGAACGGCACGGTCATGATGATCGTGAAGAAGATCTTGGCCGCGCCGGAGTTCGCGCCCTCCTCCATGGGCCATCTGAGCTGCGAGAGCGTGGAGGCGCTGAGTCCGCCGATGAGCGCGAGTCTGGACGCCCAGCGGGGTCCGTCGTGCGCCGCGACGGTGAAGATGATCACGAGCATGGCGAAGTCGGCCATGAACGGCACCAGGCCGAAGGCGAGCTGGGCGACGCCCAGCGCGACCGCGAGCACCAGCATCTTCTCCGGGGCACGCCGGCGCAGGGCCACGACCAGGGAGAAGAGCACGGCGACGATCGCGTACCCGGCGGCGCTGCCCGTGGTGGGTCCGGTCGACACCACCCACAGCGCGGAGAACCCGAGGAGGACGACGGCCCAGAAGCCGTCGACGCCCGTCGGGTGTCTGCGGATGAAGTCGTAGAGGCGCTGCACGTCACCCAGAGTAGGGAAAGGGACGGGTGCGGGGATCAACCGTGGGGTCGATCCTTGGCGCCGGGCCCCTACTCCCCGAGGTGGACACTGGGGCACGTGACGGATGAGACGTGTCAGTGGCAGGGGTGGCGGGAGGCCACGGAACGGGCGCTGTACGGCCCCGGGGGCTTCTACCTGCGCCCCGAGGGCCCGGCGGGGCACTTCCGCACCTCGGTGCACGCCTCCCCGCTCTTCGCGGCGGCCGTGGCCCGGCTGCTCGGCGAGGTCGCGGAGGAGCTGGGGACCGCCGAGGTCGACCTGGTGGACGTGGGCGCGGGCCGCGGCGAGCTGCTGACGTCGGTGCTCGCGGTCGTCGGGTCCTCGCTCGCGGTGCGGGCGTACGCGGTCGAGCGCGCCGCCCGCCCGGACGGGCTCGACCCACGGGTGGAGTGGACGGACCGGGTGCCGCGGGGCGTGCGCGGACTGCTCTTCGCGAACGAGTGGCTCGACAACGTGCCGGTGGACGTCGCCGAGGCGGACGCGACGGGCACGGTCCGGTACGTGGAGGTCCGCGCGGACGGCACGGAGCGGCTCGGCGCACCCGTCTCCGGGCCGGACGCCGACTGGCTGGCCCGCTGGTGGCCGCTGCGGGAGCCGGGTGCGCGGGCCGAGATCGGGCGGCCCCGCGACGAGGCCTGGGCGGCGGCGGTCGCCTCCCTGGCGGCGGGCCGCGCGGTGGCCGTGGACTACGCGCACGTACGGGAGGCCCGGCCGCCCTTCGGGTCCCTGACCGGCTTCCGCGCGGGCCGCGAGGTCCCCCCGGTCCCGGACGGCAGCTGCGACGTGACGTCCCACGTGGCCCTGGACGCGTGCGGGGACCTGCCGGCCGGGGACGGGCTCGCCGTCGCCGAGCTGGTCACCCAGCGGGAGGCGCTGGGGCGGCTCGGGGTGTCCGGGGGACGGCCGCCGCTCGCGCTCGCATCGACCGACCCCGCCGGTTACGTCCGCGCGCTCGCCTCCGCCGGAGAGGCGGCCGAGCTCACCGCCCGCGGCGGTCTCGGCGACTTCCTCTGGCTGAGCTGCCGGGTCCGCCCCTCGGGCAGGAGGCCGGGGCCCCGGGACGGCAGGGGATACTGACCGCATGACGGAGACGACGGTCGGAATCGGCGGCGCGGCGGAGAGCACCGACATGGTGCTGAACATCGGGCCGCAGCATCCCTCGACCCACGGCGTGCTCCGGCTCCGGCTCGTGCTCGACGGCGAGGTCGTCCGGCACGCCGAGCCGGTGATCGGCTACATGCACCGCGGTGCCGAGAAGCTCTTCGAGGCGCGGGACTACCGGCAGATCATCATGCTGGCCAACCGCCACGACTGGCTGTCCGCCTTCTCCAACGAGCTCGGCGTCGTCATGGCCGTCGAGCGGATGCTCGGCATGGAGGTCCCGGAGCGGGCCGTGTGGACGCGGACGCTCCTCGCCGAGCTGAACCGGGTCCTCAACCACCTGATGTTCCTCGGCTCGTACCCGCTCGAACTGGGCGGGATCACCCCCGTCTTCCACGCCTTCCGGGAGCGCGAGGAGCTCCAGGCGGTGATGGAGGAGGTCTCCGGCGGCCGGATGCACTACATGTTCAACCGGGTCGGCGGCCTCAAGGAGGACCTGCCCGCCGGCTGGCTTGGGCGGGCGCGGCAGGCCGTCGCGGACGTCCGGTCGCGGATGGACGTGTACGACCGGCTGGTCCTCGGCAACGAGATCTTCCGGGGCCGTACGCGCGGGGTCGGCGTCCTCAGCCCGGAGACCGTCCACGCGTACGGGGTGTCCGGGCCCATCGCCCGCGCCTCGGGTGTCGACTTCGACCTGCGCCGCGACGAGCCGTACCTCGCGTACGGGGAGCTCCAGGACACCCTGCGGGTCGCCGTGCGGCAGGAGGGCGACTGCCTCGCCCGGTTCGAGTGCCTGCTCGACCAGACGCACAACTCCCTGGACCTGGCGGACGCCTGCCTGGACCGGCTGGCCGAGCTGCCGCCGGGGCCGATCAACCAGCGGCTGCCGAAGGTGCTCAAGGCGCCGGAGGGGCACACGTACGCCTGGACCGAGAACCCGCTCGGCGTCAACGGCTACTACCTGGTGTCCAAGGGCGAGAAGACCCCGTACCGGCTGAAGCTGCGCTCGGCGTCCTTCAACAACATCCAGGCGCTGGTGGAACTGCTGCCGGGGACGCTGGTCGCGGACATGGTGGCGATCCTGGGCTCGCTCTTCTTCGTCGTGGGCGACATCGACAAGTAGCGCCCCACCCGTTGTGGGCAATCGTTCCGCTGGGGCGGTGCCCACCCACCCCGTTGTGGGCAATCGTTCCGCTGGGGCGGAACGGGTGGGCACAACGGAACGGCGCCCCTTGCCGGGCCTAGGCTCCCGCGCCTGGACGGTCACCACTGGTGCGCCGCACGGGTGGTGCGGGTTCAGGCGCGGAACGCGGAGGCGCCGCTGAGCGCGCCGTCCCGTGTGCCCACCCGTCCCGCCCCAGCGGGACGATTGCCCACACGGGGGGGTGGCGGGGGGCACCGCCCAGCGGGCGCGCGCCCGCACGGCCGGGGCACCGCCCCGCAGGCGCGGTGGGCTACTCGTCGCCCTCCAAGTCGCCCTCCGTCTCCAGGAAGACCCGCCGCAGCGCCGCCAGCGTCTCCGGGTCCGGCTTCTCCCACATGCCGCGCGACTCGGCTTCGAGGAGGCGTTCCGCGATGCCGTGCAGGGCCCACGGGTTGGCCTCCTTGAGGAAGGCCTGGTTCGTCTCGTCGAGGACGTACTCCTGCGTGAGCTTGTCGTACATCCAGTCGGCGACGACCCCCGTCGTGGCGTCGTAGCCGAAGAGGTAGTCGACGGTCGCCGCCAGCTCGAACGCGCCCTTGTAGCCGTGGCGGCGCATCGCCTCGATCCAGCGCGGGTTCACGACACGCGCCCGGAAGACGCGGGAGGTCTCCTCGACCAGTGTGCGGGTGCGGACGGTCTCCGGGCGGGTCGAGTCGCCGATGTACGCCTCGGGGGCGGTGCCGGTGAGCGCGCGGACGGTCGCGACCATGCCGCCGTGGTACTGGAAGTAGTCGTCGGAGTCGGCGATGTCGTGCTCGCGCGTGTCCGTGTTCTTCGCGGCGACCGCGATCCGCTTGTACGCGGTCTCCATCTCGGCGCGCGCCGGGCGGCCTTCGAGCCCGCGGCCGTAGGCGTACCCGCCCCAGACCGTGTAGACCTCCGCCAGATCCGCGTCCGTGCGCCAGTCGCGCGAGTCGATCAGCTGGAGGATGCCCGCGCCGTACGTGCCGGGGCGGGAGCCGAAGATGCGGGTGGTGGCGCGCCGTTCGTCGCCGTGCTCGGCGAGGTCGGCCTGCGCGTGGGCCCGTACGTAGTTGTCCGAGGTGGACTCGTCCTCCAGGCCCGCCACCAGCCGTACGGCGTCGTCGAGGAGTCCGATGACGTGCGGGAACGCGTCGCGGAAGAAGCCCGAGATGCGCAGCGTCACGTCGACGCGCGGGCGGCCGAGCTCGGCGAGCGGGATGGGCTCCAGGCCGTTGACCCGGCGGGAGGCCTCGTCCCACAGCGGGCGGACGCCGAGGAGGGCGAGCGCCTCGGCGACGTCGTCTCCGGCGGTGCGCATCGCGCTCGTGCCCCAGAGGGAGAGGCCGACGGAGGTCGGCCACTCGCCGTTGTCGGCGCGGTAGCGCTCCAGCAGCGAGTCCGCGAGCGCCTGGCCGGTCTCCCAGGCGAGCCGGGACGGCACGGCCTTCGGGTCGACGGAGTAGAAGTTGCGGCCGGTCGGCAGGACGTTGACCAGGCCCCGGAGCGGGGAGCCGGACGGGCCGGCGGGGACGAAGCCGCCGTTCAGGGCGTGCACGGCGTGGGCCAGCTCGTCGGTGGTGGCGGCCAGGCGCGGCACGACCTGGAGGGCGGCGAAGGACAGCACCTCGCGGACCTCGGGGCCGTACGCGGCGGCGACCGTGTCGATCGCGTCCACCGCCCAGCCGGCGGCCTCCATCGCCTCGACCAGCTCGCGGGCCTTCGCCTCCGCCTCGTCGGCGGTGGTGCGGGTCGCGGCCGACTCGTCGAGGCCGAGGGCCTCGCGCAGGCCGGGCAGCGCCTGCGTGCCGCCCCAGATCTGGCGGGCGCGGAGGATGGAGAGGACCAGGTTGACCCGGGCCTCGCCCTCCGGCGCGCCGCCGAGGACGTGCAGGCCGTCGCGGATCTGGGCGTCCTTGACCTCGCACAGCCAGCCGTCGACGTGCAGCAGGAAGTCGTCGAAGCCGTCGTCCTCGGGCCGCTCTTCGAGCCCCAGGTCGTGGTCGAGCTTGGCGGCCTGGATCAGGGTCCAGATCTGGGCGCGGATGGCCGGGAGCTTCGCCGGGTCCATCGAGCTGATCTGCGCGTACTCGTCGAGCAGCTGCTCCAGGCGGGCGATGTCGCCGTACGAGTCGGCGCGGGCCATCGGCGGCACCAGGTGGTCGACGAGGGTGGCGTGGACGCGCCGCTTGGCCTGGGTGCCCTCGCCCGGGTCGTTGACGAGGAACGGGTAGACCAGCGGGATGTCGCCGAGGGCCGCGTCGGGGCCGCAGGCGGCGGACAGGCCGGCGTTCTTGCCGGGCAGCCACTCCAGGTTGCCGTGCTTGCCGAGGTGGACCATGGCGTCGGCGCCGAAGCCGCCGTCCTCGGCGCGGGCGGCGATCCAGCGGTAGGCGGCCAGGTAGTGGTGGGACGGCGGAAGATCGGGGTCGTGGTAGATCGCGATCGGGTTCTCGCCGAAGCCGCGCGGCGGCTGGATGAGGATCAGGAGGTTCCCGCGCCGCAGCGCGGCGAGGACGATGTCGCCCTCGGGGTTGCGGGAGCGGTCGAGGAACATCTCGCCGGGCGCGGGGCCCCAGTGCTCCTCCACCTGCTCGCGGAGCTCGGCGGGCAGGGTGGCGTACCAGCGCTTGTAGTCGGCGGCCGGGATGCGGACCGGGTTCTTCGCGAGCTGCTCCTCGGTCAGCCAGTCCTGGTCGTGGCCGCCGGCCTCGATGAGGGCGTAGATCAGCTCGTCGCCGTCGCCGGAGACGAGGCCGGGGAGGTCCTCCACCGGGCCGAAGTCGTAGCCCTCCTCACGGAGGCGGCGCAGGAGCGCGACCGCCGACGCCGGGGTGTCCAGGCCGACGGCGTTGCCGATGCGGGAGTGCTTCGTGGGGTACGCGGAGAGGACGAGCGCCAGCTTCTTCTCGGCGTTCGGGATGTGGCGGAGGCGGGCGTGCCGGACGGCGATCCCGGCGACGCGGGCGGCGCGCTCGGCGTCGGCGACGTACGCGGGCAGACCGTCCTCGTCGATCTCCTTGAAGGAGAAGGGGACGGTGATGAGCCGGCCGTCGAACTCGGGCACGGCGACCTGGCTGGCGGCGTCCAGCGGGGAGAGGCCCTCGTCGTTCTCCTCCCACGCGGACCGCGAGCCGGTCAGGCACAGCGCCTGGAGGATCGGCACGTCGAGCGCGGCGAGCGCGCCCGCGTCCCAGGCCTCTTCGTCGCCTCCGGCCTGCGCCTCGGCGGGCTTGGTGCCGCCGGCGGCGAGGACGGTGGTGACGATGGCGTCGGCCGTACGGAGACGGTCGAGCAGCTCCGGCTCGGGGGCGCGCAGGGACGCCACGTACAGCGGGAGGGCCCGGGCGCCGGCGTCCTCGATCGCCCCGCAGAGGGCGTCGACGAAGGCGGTGTTCCCGCTCATGTGGTGGGCGCGGTAGTAGAGCACGGCGACGGTCGGGCCGGTCTCGTTCCGGACGGTCCGCTCCAGGGGGCCCCAGGTGGGGGCGGCGGCCGGGGCCTCGAAGCCGTGGCCGGTGAGCAGGACGGTGTCGGAGAGGAAGCGGGCCAGCTGCTCCAGGTTCCCGGGGCCGCCGTGCGCCAGGTAGGCGTGGGCCTCGGTGGCGACGCCGATCGGGACGGTGGAGGCCTCCATGAGCTGGGCGTCGGGGGCCTGCTCGCCGCTGAGGACGACGACCGGCTTCCCGGCGGCGAGGACCGCGTCCAGGCCCTCCTGCCAGGAGCGGACGCCGCCGAGGAGGCGGACGACGACCAGGTCGGCGCCGTCGAGGAGGGCCGGGAGGTCGGCGAGCGGAAGGCGGGAGGGGTTGGCGAAGCGGTACTCCACCGGCCCTCCGGCCGCGCGGGCGCTGAGCAGGTCGGTGTCGGAGTGCGACAGCAGCAGGAGCATGGCGAGCTCAGGCCTTCCTCGGGGTTGTCCGCGCCCCGGGTGGTCGTGTGGACGGCAGGAGTTCCTGACTCACCCGTGCCATCGCTGGTACGGGTTCACAGTGGCGGGACCGCGCCGGATTCTCACCGGGCTTCCTCCCCGGGGCCCTGGGACCCCATGCCGATCTGCATCCTAGATCGTGCCGTCTCCGGGCCGGAGGGAACCGGGGAGTCGGCCGGATCACACCCGGTGGTCAGCCGGTTCCCCGTGGGTATGCTCGCCGCCATGCCGCCCACCCCGCCCCCGACGCCCGAACCGGGCGAACCTCGCATACGGGACCGTGGCGACGCCTGCCCCGGGGCGCTGCGCCTGCACCCCGCCGACGACGGACGCCTCGCCCGACTGCGCCTGCCCGCAGGCCGCCTGACGGGCCGTCAGGCCGAGGTCCTGGCCCGCGCCGCCGAGACCCTCGGCGACGGGCGGATCAGCATCACCTCACGCGGCAACGCGGAGCTGCGCGGCCTCGGCGAAGGCTGCGGGGCGGAGCTCGCGGAGCTCCTGGCCGGGGCCGGTCTGCTGCCCTCCCCCACCCACGAACGCGTCCGCAACATCGTGGCCTCGCCCGGCGCGGAACTCGACGGACTCGGCTGTGCGGACGTGCAGTTGTGGGCGCGCGCACTGGACGCCGCCCTGTGCGCCGAGCCCCGGGCCGCGTCCCTTTCGGGACGGTTCCTGTTCGTCCTCGACGACGGGCGCGGGGACGTCGCCGGACTCGGCGGCGATGTGAGCTTGATCGCAGGCCAGGACGGGTCCGTCCTCCTCCGGCTCGGCTCCCGGGCCTTCCGTCTCGCCGCCGACGACGCCGTACGGGCCGCCCTCGCCGCCGCCCTCGCGTTCCTCGACGCCGCCGAGGCCGCCGGGAACGGGGCCTGGCGGCCGCACGAGCTGCCCGACGGGCACGTCCCCGACTGGGCCGGGGCCCTCGCACGGGCCGGGATCACGGCGGAGCCCGTACCCGTACCGCCGCTTCCCGTGTCCCGGCCGCCCGCGCCCGGGCCGCTCGGCGAGCACGCCCTGCACGTCCTCGCCCCCCTCGGCCGGCTGACCGCCGCGCAGCTGCGGGCCCTGGCCGACGGGGCCGGCGAGCTGCGGTTCACGCCCTGGCGCGGGGTGGTCGCCGTCGAGGCCCGTGCCGACCGGCTGCCCGGCCTGGAGACGCACGGCCTGGTCACCCGGCCCGACCTGCCCTCGGTCGGGGTCAGCGCCTGCACCGGACGGCCCGGCTGCGCCAAGTCCCTCGCCGACGTCAGGACCGTCGCCCTCGCCGCACCCGCGGGGCCGCTGCCCGTGCACTTCTCCGGGTGCGAACGCCGCTGCGGGCACCCGCACGGCACCTGGGTCGACGTCCTCGCCACCGGCGACGACGCCTACCTGGTGGACGGCGTCCCCACCCCCCGTACCTCCCTGCCCGAAGCAGTGACCACGGCCCGCACGACGAGATGAGCGAGAGCAACAGGATGTTCGACTACGAGAAGGACGGGACGGAGATCTACCGCCGGTCCTTTGCCACGATCCGCGCCGAGGCGGACCTCGCGGGCCTGCCCGCCGACGTCGCCCAGGTGGCGGTCCGGATGATCCACGCCTGCGGCATGACCGACCTCGTGCAGGACATCGCGTACTCCCCGGGCGTCGTCGCGAGCGCCCGCGCCGCCCTCCGCGCCGGCGCGCCCGTCCTCTGCGACGCCCAGATGGTCGCCAGCGGCGTCACCCGCAAGCGGCTGCCCGCCGACAACGAGGTGCTCTGCGCCCTCTCCGACCCGGCCGTGCCCGGCCTCGCCGCCGAGCTGGGCACCACCCGCTCCGCCGCCGCGCTCGAACTGTGGCGGGACCGCCTCGAAGGCTCCGTCGTCGCCATCGGCAACGCCCCGACCGCCCTCTTCCACCTCCTGGAGATGGTCGCGAAGGGCGCGGGGAAGCCCGCCGCCGTCCTCGGCATCCCGGTCGGCTTCATCGGCGCCGCCGAGTCCAAGGACGCCCTCGCCGAGAACACCCTCGGCCTCGACTACCTGGTCGTACGGGGCCGGCGCGGCGGCAGCGCGATGACGGCCGCCGCGATCAACGCCCTCGCCCACGAAGCGGAGATCCAGGCATGACCACCCCGACCGGCAAGCTCTACGGCGTGGGCCTCGGCCCCGGCGACCCGAACCTGATGACCGTCGCCGCCGTGAAGGCGATCGCCGAGGCCGACGTCGTCGCCTACCACTCGGCCCGCCACGGCCGCTCCATAGCCCGCTCCATCGCCGCCGAGCACATCCGCGAGGACCACGTCGAGGAGCGGCTGATGTACCCGCTCACGGTGGAGACCACGGACCACCCGGGCGGCTACCGGGGCGCCCTGAACGACTTCTACGAGGAGGCCTCGGCCCGCCTCGCCGCCCACCTCGACGCCGGCCGCACCGTCGCCGTCCTCGCCGAGGGCGACCCGCTCTTCTACGGCTCGTACCAGCACATGCACAAGCGGCTCGCCGACCGCTACGACACGACCGTCATCCCCGGCGTCACCTCGGTCAGCGCCGCCGCCGCCCGGCTCGGCGAGCCGCTGTGCGAGGCGGAGGAGGTCCTCACGATCATCCCCGGCACCCTGCCGGAGGACGAGCTGACGGCCCGCCTCGCGGGCACCGACTCGGCGGTCGTCATGAAGCTCGGCCGCACCTTCCCCACCGTGAAGCGGGCGCTGGAACGGGCCGGCCGGCTCGACGACGCGCGCTATGTGGAGCGCGCGTTCATGACGGGCGAGCGCACGGAGAAGCTGACGGACGTGGACCCGTCCTCCGTCCCGTACTTCTCGGTGGCCGTCCTGCCCTCCCGCATCGACCAGGAGCCTCCCGTACGGGAGATGGGCGAGGTCACCGTCGTCGGCACCGGCCCCGCCGGGGCGCCCTGGCTCACCCCCGAGTCGCGCGGCGCGCTCGTCAACGCCGACGTCCTCGTCGGCTACACGACGTACCTCGACCGGGTCCCCGTCCTCCGCCCCGGGCAGATCCGGCACGGCTCCGACAACAAGGTCGAGTCCGAGCGCGCCGAGTTCGCCCTCGACCTGGCCCGGCGCGGCCGGAAGGTCGCGGTCGTCTCCGGCGGCGACCCGGGCGTCTTCGCCATGGCGACGGCCGTCCTGGAGGTCGCCTGCGAACCGCAGTACGCGGACGTGCCCGTACGGGTCCTCCCGGGGGTGACCGCGGCGAACGCGGCCGCCGCCGCGGCCGGCGCCCCCCTGGGCCACGACTACGCCACGATCTCCCTCTCCGACCGCCTCAAGCCCTGGGACGTCATCGAGGCCCGGCTGCGCGCCGCCGCCTCCGCCGACCTCGTCATCGCCCTCTACAACCCGGGCTCCAGGTCCCGCACCCACCAGGTGGCCGCCGCCCGCGACCTCCTCCTCGAACTCCGCGCCCCCGAGACCCCGGTGGTCGTCGCCCGCGACGTCGGCGGCCCGGAGCAGTCGGTCCGGGTCCTCACCCTGAAGACCCTGGACCCCTCGGAGGTCGACATGCGCACCCTCCTCCTGATCGGCTCCTCGCAGACGCGCGCGGTCGAACGGGGCGACGGCCGCACGATCACGTGGACGCCGCGGCGGTACGGCTGAACACGGAGGTGACGATGTGGGGGCCGGGGCAACCCTGCCCCCACCTCGCGAGTCACACAGGCGTTCACCTGTTCCACGTGCTTTCCACAGGCCCGGAAAGGCCCCCTCCCTGTGATGACTCGTACCCGGCTGAGCGCGATCGCCGCCACGGCCGCCCTCGCCGCCTCCGGCGGGCTGCTCACCGCCACCCCGGCCGCCGCGGCCGTCACCTGCGCGTCCCCCGTGTGGAAGGCGGAGTTCTTCGCCAACACCACGCTCACCGGCACCCCGAAGCTGACCGCCTGCGACAGCGCGATCGCCGAGAACTACGGCCTCGGCGACCCGGCCGGCGTCACCCTGCCGAAGGACAACTTCTCCGTCCGCTGGTCGGTGACCCGCGACTTCGGCTCCGGCGGCCCGTTCTCCTTCGCCGCCGAGACGCAGGACGGCATCCGCGTCTACCTCGACGGCGTCCGGAGGATCGACCTCTGGAAGAACGTCTCCACCACCCAGAAGAAGACGGTCAACCTGACCGTCCCGGCCGGCAGGCACACCCTCCGCGTCGACTACGTGGCGTGGACGGGCACGGCGAACGTCAAGTTCACGTACGCGCCCGTCACTTCGGCCACCGTGGACAAGGTCCGCCCGCTGGCGCCCGTCGGCGCGACCGTCGCGTACGACAAGGTCCTGAACAGGGCCGCCCTGAAGTGGGCGGCCAACAAGGAGATGGACCTCGCCGGCTACCGCGTCTACCGGCGGCTCGGCACCTCCACCACCTGGACGAAGGTCAGCAGCGCCACCGCCCTGGTCACGACCGCCTCCTTCGTGAACTCCCCGCCGCCGACCGGCCAGACGTACCTCTACGAGGTCCGCGCCGTCGACAAGGCCGGCAACGAGTCCTACGGCTCCGCCGACCTGACCGTCGCCTCGGTGGACAGGACCCCGACCGCCGCCCCCGCCGGCGTGACCGCGAGCGACGGGGCCACCGGCGTCCACCTGGCGTGGCAGCCGGTCACGGGCGCCGTGAAGTACACCGTGCACCGGCAGCGCACCGGCACCACCGACCCCGTCGCCCAGGTCGCGACCGGCGTCACCGGCACCACGTGGACGGACGCCACCGCCGCCGAGAACACCGGCTACACCTACGGGGTCTCGGCCGTCGACGCCGCCGGCAACACCTCCCCGCGCACCACCGTCACCGCCACGCACGGCGACTACGCGCCCGGGGCTCCGAAGGGTCTGACGGCGGTGGACACCGGGAGCTACATGCTGGGCTTCGCCCTGAACTGGACCGCCCCGGCGGACACCGACGTGGTCTCCTACCGCGTCTACCGCGACGGTTTCCTCATCGGAACCACCTCCGCCACCTCCTACACCAACGACACCGGCCTCTGGAAGGGCACGACGTACCGGTACACGGTCACGGCGGTCGACCGGGCCGACAACGAGTCCCCGGCCTCCGGCGAGGCCGTGGTCGCGACCGAGGGCGACCTGGTCGCCCCGGCGCCCGTCACCGGCCTCAAGGCGACGCCGCACGAGGACGGCGTGCTGGTCGAGTGGGACGCGAGCACGGAGCCCGACCTCAAGCGTTACGAGGTCTACCGGGCCGAGAAGTACGACAACGGCGAGGGCGAATCCGGCTGGGTCACCTACCGCGTCGCGTACCTCGCCAAGGACGCCACCTCGTTCCTCCACCCCAACGCGGCGGACGGCGAGACCGTGATGTACACCGTGATCGCCGTGGACCAGTGGGAGAACATGCTCCACGCGACCGACCCGAACCTGAACTGGGTCGAGGTCACCGAACTCGGCACCCCCGTCACCGAGTAGCGGCGACCCACGCGGCGGCCTCCTCCGGGGTCGCCGCCACCGGGACGCCGGACGGGACCGGCGGGCGGCGGACCACCACGACCGGGAGGCCCGCCTCGCGGGCCGCCGTCAGTTTCGGGGCGGTCGCCGCACCGCCGCTGTCCTTCGTCACCACCACGTCGATCCGGTGCCGGGCGAGGATCTCCCGCTCGCCGTCCAGGGTGAAGGGGCCCCGGTCGAGGAGGACCTCGGTGCGGGCCGGCACCGGGGCGTCCGGGGCGTCCACCGAGCGGACCAGGAACCACTGCGGGCAGGCGGCGAAGGCCGCGAGGCCCATGCGGCCGGTCGTCAGGAAGACGCGGTCGCCCAGGCCGTCCAGGGCCCGGGCCGCCTCCTCCAGGGACGCCACCGGGCGCCAGTCGTCGCCGTCCACCGGGACCCACCCGGGACGGCGCAGCGCCAACAGGGGAACATGGGTGGTGGCGGCCGCCCGGGCCGCGTTGAAGCTGATCCGCTCGGCGAAGGGATGGGTGGCGTCGATGACCGCGTCCACGGCGTGCCCCGCCATCCAGTCCACGAGACCGTCGACGCCCCCGAACCCCCCGATCCGGACCTCCCCGGCCGGCAGTCGGGGGCTCGCCACCCGCCCCGCGAGGGAACTGGTGACCCGGACCCGGCCGTGCAGCAGCCCGGCGAGGGCGCGGGCCTCGGTGGTCCCGCCGAGAACGAGTACGTGCACAGGAGCCCCTTCGTGACGTCAGGCGGCGGGCGTGAGGCCCAACTCAAGCACACCGGCCTCCGCCCGGGCTGGACGACCGGTGCCTGCGCGACCGCGGCCACCACCGCCGCGTACACCGCGCTGCTCACCGGCGACTTCCCGGACCCGGTGACGATCACGCTCCCGAAGGGGCAGACGCCGTCCTTCGCGCTGACCGCCGAGTCCCTGACGGCCGATGCCGCCATGGCCGCCGTCGTCAAGGACGCCGGCGACGACCCGGACGTCACCCACGGGGCCGTGATCCGCTCGACCGTACGGCTCCTGCCGCCCGGCTCCGGGGTCGTCTTCCGCGCGGGCCCCGGCGTCGGCACCGTCACCCTGCCCGGTCTCCCCCTCGACGTCGGCGAACCCGCGATCAACCCCGTGCCCCGGCGGCTGATGCGCGAACACGTCGCCGCCGTCGCCGCCGCGCACGGCGCCCCCGGCGACGTCGAGATCACGATCTCCGTCGACGACGGCGCCGAGATCGCCCGCTCCACCTGGAACCCGCGCATCGGCATCCTCGGCGGCCTGTCGATCCTCGGCACGACCGGCGTCGTCGTCCCGTACTCCTGCTCCGCCTGGATCGACTCCATCCGCCGGGGCGTCGACGTGGCCCGCGCGGGCGGTCTCACCCACGTGGCGGGCTGCACCGGCTCCACCTCCGAGCGGACCGTCACGGAGCTCTACGACCTGCCGGAGATCGCGCTCCTCGACATGGGCGACTTCGCGGGCGCCGTCCTCAAGTACGTCCGCCGCCACCCCGTCGACCGGCTCACGATCTGCGGCGGCTTCGCCAAGCTCTCCAAACTGGCCGCCGGCCACCTGGACCTCCACTCGGCCCGCTCCCAGGTCGACAAGGCCTTCCTCGCCGAGCTCGCCCGCACGGGCGGCGCCTCCGAGGCCCTCGCCGCCGAGATCGCCGCCGCCAACACGGGCCTCGCCGCCCTCCGCCTCTGCGAGGCCGCGGGAGTGCCCCTGGGCGACCTCGTCGCCGCCCGCGCCCGCGACGAGGCCCTCGCGGTCCTGCGGGGCGCCCCGGTCGCCGTGGACGTGATCTGCATCGACCGCGCGGGCGTCGTCGTGGGACGGTCGGCGGTGGCCGGGCCTTAATACGGGCGACAACCCCTGCGGCGGCCGCCGAGAATCCCGGGATGAGCGACTTCTCGTACAAGCCCACCCTCACCGGCGACCTGGTGGCCCTCCGTCCCGTCACCGAAGCGGACGTGCCCGCGCTGCTGCCGCTCTTCGAGGACCCGGAGGTCACCCGGCTCACCGGCGGCCACACGTCGTTCGACGAGGCGGCCCTGCGGAAGTGGTACGGCTCACGCGGGGCGCAGGACGACCGGCTCGACCTCGCCGTGGTCGAGCGGACCACCGGGCGGGTCGTCGGCGAGGCCGTCCTCAACGAGTGGGACCCGGACAACGAGAGCTGCGCCTTCCGGATCGCCTTCGTCCCGGACGCCGTCGGCCGGGGCCTCGGCACGGAGGCGACCCGGCTGATCGTCGGCCACGGCTTCGAGACGCTCGGCCTGTACCGGATCTGGCTGGAGGTCTACGCGTTCAACCCCCGCGCCCGCCGCGCCTACGAGAAGGCCGGCTTCCGGGCGGAGGGCGTATTGCGCGGGGCGCTGCTGTGGGAGGGGGAGCGGGTGGACGCGACGGTGATGTCGGTGATCGCTCCGGAGTGGGGGGCTGTTCAGGCGGGGTAGCCGATCTCCGCGATGTCCTCGGCGAGGTCGGGGAGCGCCACCTGGGGGTTGAGGCGCGCCACCAGCTCCGGGGTCAGCGGCTCCAGGGCCAGGACGTGGCGCACGGCCTCGACGTCGACCGGCTGCTCGTAGTAGTCGGCCGCCCATTCCGCGTACGCCTCCGCCGAGCGGTCCGTCAGCAGGTGGAGGAGGCGACCGGAGCCGTCCGGGTCCTCGTGGCCGTCCAGGTCCGGGAACTCGACCGGGCCCGTCCGCCAGGCCGTGTCGGCGGTCTCGCGCCACAGGCAGGCGGTGGTCACGTGCACCCCGTCCTCGTCCGTGAACGCCGGCTCCGTCAGGTACTCCCGGAAGGCCTCCGGGACCCCGTCGAGCACCCCGGGCCAGGTCCGCCCGTCCGCGAGCGGCCCGTAGGGGCTCAGCGGCGACTCGTGGTCGAAGACGCGCGCGTACGCCCCCGCCGGGGAGAGGACGATCGTGTACTCACCACCGGAACCGTCCCGCATCGACGCCAGCTGCTCGGTCTCCGACCAGTGCGCGTCGAAGGAGTAGTACCGGCCCTCCCACTCCGGGCTCAGGACGGCGTCCAGCATCGCGAGCCCTCGGCTGTGGTCGCGCAGTTCCTCGATGCCCGGCAGCGCCCGGGCCACGTCGTAGACGGTCACGGGAGCATTCAAGCCCCTGTCACCGACATGCGGCACCACGGCCCCGCTCCTAGGCTGGCCACGGCAGAGTTCCCCGTTCCCCGAGCGAGAGGGAGTCCCATGGCGAAGCGCGGCAACAAGAAGCGGGCCCGCAAGAAGAAGAAGGCGAACCACGGCAAGCGGCCGAACGCCTGACGCACGTGCGGCGGGGCCCCGGGAACCTCCCGGGGCCCCGCCGCATGCCGGTGTGCGGCTCAGCAGGCGTGGCGGTCCCGCGCCGGGTCGTACAGGTGGCTGTCGCGGAACCCCGAGGCCCCCAGCGTGCGGCCCACGATGATGACGGCCGTCTTCGTGATGCCCGCCGCCTTCGTCTGCTCCGCGATGTCCTCCAGGGTGCCCCGCAGGACCACCTCGTCCGGGCGGCTGGCCATCGCGACGACGGCGGCCGGGCAGTCGGCGCCGTAGTGGGGGACGAGTTCGCCGACGACCCGGTCGACGTAGCGCGCGGCGAGGTGGAGGACGAGCAGGGCGCCGCTGCGGCCGAGGGTGGCGAGGTCCTCGCCCTCCGGCATGGGGGTGGCCTGCTGGGCGATGCGGGTGAGGATGACGGTCTGGCCGACCGTCGGGACGGTGAGTTCCCGCTTCAGGGCGGCCGCCGCCGCCGCGAACGCCGGGACGCCGGGCACGACCTCGTACGGGATGCCGGCCGCGTCCAGGCGGCGCATCTGCTCGGCCACGGCGCTGAAGACCGACGGGTCGCCGGAGTGCAGCCGGGCGACGTCCCGGCCGGCCTCGTGGGCGGCGGTGATCTCGGCGACGATCTGGTCGAGGTCCATCTTCGCCGTGTCGACGAGCTTCGCGTCCGGCGGGCACTCGGCGAGCAGCTCGGTGGGGACGAGGGAGCCGGCGTAGAGGCAGACCCCGCACTCGGCGAGGGTCCGCGCGCCGCGCACGGTGATCAGGTCGGCCGCGCCGGGGCCCGCGCCGATGAAGTAGACGGTCATTGCTCTGTTGAACCCTTCGTTACGGACCACTGGGTGACGGGCATGGCCTGGCGCCAGCCGGTGAAGCCGCCCACGGGCACGGCGGTGGAGACGGCGAGCCGGACCAGTTCGCCGCCGTGGCGGCCGTACCACCGGGCCAGCAGCGCCTCGGATTCCAGCGTCACGGTGTTGGCGACGAGCCGGCCGCCGGGCGGCAGGGCCTCCCAGCAGGTGTCGAGCAGGCCGGGTGCGGTGAGGCCGCCGCCGACGAAGATCGCGTCGGGGGTTTCCAGATCGGCCAGGCCCGTCGGGGCGGCGGCCGTGACGACGCGCAGGCCCGGTACGCCGAGGGCGTCGGCGTTGCGGGTGATGCGGGCGGCCCGCTCGGGGGACTTCTCGACGGCGATCGCCCGGCAGGAGCGGTGGGTCCGCATCCATTCGACGCCGATGGAGCCGGAGCCGCCGCCGACGTCCCAGAGGAGTTCGCCGGGGGCGGGGGCGAGGGCGGCGAGGGTGGCGGCGCGCACGTACCGCTTGGTGAGCTGGCCGTCGTGCTCGTACGCCTCGTCGGGGAGTCCGGGCACGGCGCCGAGGCGGAGGGTGCCGGGGTCGCGGGCGCAGTCGAGGGCGAGGACGTTGAGGGGGTCGGTGCGCTGGTGCGGCCAGTCGGCGGCGGTCCCGTCGAGGACCCGCTCGGCGGGGCCGCCGAGCTGTTCGAGGACGCGGACGCGGGTGCCGCTCCAGCCGGTCGTGCGCAGCAGCTCCGCGACCCGCGCGGCGGTGTCGGCGCCTTCGCTGAGCACGAGGAGGCGGCGGCCCTCGTGCAGGGCGGCGGAGAGCGCGGCGAGCGGCCGGGCGACGAGGGAGAGCGTCTCGGTCGCCTCCAGGGGCCAGCCGAGGCGGGCGCAGGCGTACGAGACGGAGGACGGGTGCGGGTGGACGTGGAGGCGGTCGGCGCCGACGGTCTCCGCGAGGGTGCGGGCGATGCCGTAGAAGGAGGGGTCGCCGCTGGCGAGGACGGCGATCGCGCGGCCCTGGTGGGCGGCGAGCAGTCCGGGGACGGCGGGGCGGAGGGGGGAGGGCCAGGCGATCCGCTCGCCGGGGCAGTCGTCCTCCGGGAGGAGGCCGAGCTGGCGGGGGGCGCCGAGCAGGACCTCGGCGGCGCGCAGGGCGCGGCGGGCGGTCTCGGGGAGCCCGTCCCAGCCGTCCGCGCCGATCCCGACGACCGACACCACCGATATCGCAGCGTTCACGTCCGGGACTCTACGTGAGGGCCGCAGGTGGGCGGCACGTGGCGGCCCTCACTCACCTCTGGGCGTTCTGCCCGACGTAGAAGAGCAGCCAGACGAAGCCGGCGAAGGCGTGGGTGGCGAAGACGTACACGAAGACGCGGAGCATCACGCCCCGCTCCTTCCAGCGCTCGCTGTCGTGGGTCTTCCCGGTCATGCGCTCCAGGGTACGGGCGTGGGTGGAGGGGGCCGGCCCGGAATAGGGGAGGGGGTCGCGCGGTTCGAGGTAATAGTTTAAGCTTCAACCAACAGCAGGAACCGCGAGAGGTGAGCACGATGCAGTTCGGGATCTTCACCGTCGGCGACGTGACGACCGACCCCACCACCGGCCGCACCCCCACCGAGCACGAGCGCATCAAGAACACCGTCGCGATCGCGCTCAAGGCGGAGGAGGTCGGGCTCGACGTCTTCGCGACCGGCGAGCACCACAACCCGCCGTTCGTCCCGTCCTCCCCGACGACGCTCCTCGGGCACATAGCCGCCCGCACGGAGAACCTGATCCTGTCGACCTCCACCACCCTGATCACCACCAACGACCCGGTGAAGATCGCCGAGGACTACGCGACCCTCCAGCACCTCGCCGACGGCCGCGTGGACCTGATGATGGGCCGCGGCAACACCGGCCCGGTCTACCCGTGGTTCGGCCAGGACATCCGCCAGGGCATCCCGCTCGCCATCGAGAACTACGCGCTCCTCCACAAGCTGTGGAGGGAGGACGTGGTCGACTGGGAGGGCAGGTTCCGCAGCGCCCTCCAGGGCTTCACCTCCACCCCGCGCCCCCTCGACGGCGTCCCGCCGTTCGTCTGGCACGGCTCCATCCGCTCCCCCGAGATCGCCGAACAGGCCGCCTACTACGGCGACGGCTTCTTCGCGAACCACATCTTCTGGCCCAAGCAGCACACCGAGAAGATGGTCCGCCTCTACCGGCAGCGGTACGCGCACTACGGCCACGGCACCCCCGAGCAGGCCATCGTCGGCCTCGGCGGCCAGGTCTTCCTGCGGAAGAACTCGCAGGACGCGGTACGGGAGTTCCGCCCGTACTTCGACAACGCGCCGGTCTACGGCCACGGTCCGAGCCTGGAGGAGTTCAGCCGCGAGACCCCGCTGACCGTCGGCTCCCCGCAGGAGGTCATCGAGCGCACGCTCTCCTTCCGCGAGTACGTGGGCGACTACCAGCGCCAGCTGTTCCTCGTCGACCACGCCGGACTGCCCCTCAAGACGGTCCTGGAACAGCTCGACCTGCTCGGCGAGGAGGTCATTCCGGTGCTGCGCAAGGAGTTCGCGAACCTGCGGCCCGCCGGAGTGCCGGAGACCGCCCCGCTCCACCCCGCCGTCGTCCCGAACGCCCCGAAGGAGGTCTGACGCCATGCAGACGTTGAAGCTGGTCGCCGTGTCCGCCGGACTCAGCGCCCCCTCCTCCACCCGGCTCCTCGCCGACCGGCTCCTCCAGGCGGCCCGGTACCGGCTGGCCGAGCAGGAGTACGCCGTCGACGTCGAGGTCGTCGAACTGCGCGACCTGGCCGTCGACATCGCGAAGAACTTCGTGACGGGCTACCCGTCGGCCGCGCTCCAGGAGGCGATCGACAAGGTCACGGGCGCGGACGGGGTCATCGCGGTCACCCCCGTCTTCACGGCTTCCTACAGCGGCCTGTTCAAGTCCTTCTTCGACCTCGTCGACCCGGCGGCGCTCACGGGGACCCCGGTCCTCGTCGCCGCGACGGGCGGCACCGCCCGCCACTCCCTCGTCCTCGACCACGCCCTGCGACCCCTCTTCGCCTACCTGCGGGCCCTCGTCGTCCCCACCGCGGTCTACGCGGCCTCGGAGGACTGGGGCACCGGCGGCGACGAGTACACGGAGGGCCTGCCGGCCCGGATCACCCGCGCGGGCAACGAGTTCGCGGACACGGTGGCGGGGAGGCCGGCGCGGCGCACGGAGGACGACGAGATCGTCCCCTTCGAGAAGCAACTGGCGGACCTGCGCCTGGACTGACACCCCGCCGCGTGGGCGCTCGTCCCGCAGAACGGGACGATCGCCCACGACGGGGAGGTCACCACGGTGCGGGGCGGCCCCTGGCGTCCTCGTGCGTGTAGAAGAGATAGAACGCGGCGACGCCGACGACCAGCCCCACGATGAGCCCCAGCAGCGCCGACGAGTAGACGCTCGCGTCGGTGACGCTGTAGAGGAAGCCGACGGCGATGCCGGCGAGGGCGCCCCAGGCGACGGCGCGGGCCTCGCGGGGCAGGGCGCGACCGTACCGCCGGAGGGCGTACAGAGCACCGGCGAGGACGACGGCGGAGACGATGCCGAGCCAGAACTGACCCCAGCTGAGCCCGCCGCCGTCGCGGGCGTTCACCTCCGCGTAGAACCCGTACAGGACGCCGATCGTGACCGGGAGTCCCCAGCCGTGCGTGCTGACTCGGCGCCGGTTGGGCACCGCTGCGTGTGCGGCCATGGCAGGAGCTCCTTCGTGTCCGGCCCCCCTGGTTCCCGGTTCCCGCACCCTCCAGGGCACACCCCCGCCCGGCGGCCCGCAAGTGGATCAGTCGGCGGGCCGTGCGGCGACGGCGTCGGTCCCGAAGAGGGTCCCCGGCAGGGCGAGCGCCTGGAACTGCTTGTCGAGATGGAGACGAGGAGAGGAAAGAGGCCCCCGTCACACGCTCGTGACACGGCGGCGAAGTTCCCGTCGAACAAGATCCATAACTTTGTTCACACAGCCCGCCGAACCTCCAACGGCCCCACCCGAACGAGCAGACGGCATGCGGCTCTCCTCTTCCACACCTGTCTTCCAGGAGTCGTCATGCGCACCGCCCTTCGCACCGCCATCACCACCGCCGCCCTCGCCGGTGCCGTCCTCGCCCCGGCCGTCGGCGCCTTCGCCGCGACGCCCGCCCCGACCGCGACCCCGACGGCCACCGCGACCCGGGCCCCGGCGGCGCCCGCCGCCACCCGGGCCCCGGCCACCGAGGCACCGAAGGTCCAGGCGCCGAAGACCGAGGGCACGACCCCGGGCACGACGGGAAGCGCGTCCGAGGGCACCACGAACGGGCAGCTCGGTGAGCAGGGCCCGGAGGGGGCGGCGGGCACCGGCCTCGGCCGCCGCCCGCTCGCCGACGGCGGATACGCCGAGCTCTACCGCACGAGCACCGGCGGCTACCTCGCCGAGCTCCACTCCCCCCAGGGCAAGGTCACGGGCCGCCTGAAGGCGGACGGCCGCGGCGCGGGCGACCAGTTCGGCACCGTCTTCGTCGTCCTGGAGGCCGACGGCACCCTCACCTCCTGGCGCAACCCGCAGCCGGGTGGCGGCGACTTCAGCGAGGTCCGCGAGGGCTGCACGGTGACCCGGTCCGCCGCCGCGCCCTTCGAGGGCGTGTCCATGGCCCTGACGAACAGCCCCAAGGGCCCGGTCGCGAAGCTCAGCCAGAACGGCAAGGTCATCGCGGTCCTCGACCGCGGCCACGACACGGCCCTCTACGGCGGCGCCCGCATCAAGGGCCTGCTCGACCCGGCCCCGGCGGTGCCGATGCTCCAGATGCGGGTGCACGGCGGCCCGATCCCGTGGGCGGGCCTGGCTTTCCCGGCAGTCCCGAAGAACTGCGCCACCGACTCGGAGAAGACCCCGGACACGGGCTCCGGCACGAGCACCGGCACCGGCACCGGCACCGGCACGAACCAGGGCGCCACCGCCGCGCCCGCCGCGCAGCACGCGACCCGGACCGGCGCCGAGGCGGCCACCGCCCCGCAGACCTCCGTCGTCCCCAACGGCTCCGTCGCCGCCGGTGCGGAGCCGGTCGCCGCCGACCGCACCCCCGCCTTCGCGGGCGGCGCGGCCCTGGCGGGAGCGGGCGCGGCAGGTGTCGCCCTGGCGCTGTTCCGTCGTCGCGGAACCGCTGCCTGATCCCCGTACGACCCACGCGTCCGGCGACGGGCCGGTGCCCCGCC
The DNA here is from genome assembly GCF_040613865.1 of Streptomyces sp. NPDC006197. Classification (NCBI taxonomy): domain Bacteria; kingdom Bacillati; phylum Actinomycetota; class Actinomycetes; order Kitasatosporales; family Streptomycetaceae; genus Streptomyces; species Streptomyces sp. NPDC006197. Next base: position 49,844 of record NZ_JBEXSZ010000006.1, read on the forward strand.
CTCCCCCGGGCGGGGCACCTCGCGTTCGTCCCCGCTCAGCCCCGCTCAGCCGCCACCGCCGCCAGTCGCCCCAGTGCCTCGTCGAGTACCGCGTGGGGCGGGGACGCGAGGCCGATCCGGATCGCGTCGAAAGCAGCGCCGCGGCCCACCGCGAAGACCTCGCCGGGGGTGACCGCCACGCCCGCGCGTGCGGCGGCGGCCGCCGTGAAGGTCTCCGCGCGCCAGGGCGCGGGCAGCTCCCACCAGCAGTAGTAGGCGTGCGGGGAGGTCCGGAGCGCGTGCCCGGCGAGCCGCTGCCGGAGCAGGGCGTGCCGGGCCCTGGTGTCGGCCCGTTTGGCGGCGACGGCCTCGGCGACGGTGCCGTCGTCGGTCCAGCGGGTGGCGGCGGCGAGGGCGAGTCCGCCGGCCGTCCAGGCCCCGGAGCGCAGGGCGTCGGCCACCGCCGTACGGAGTCTTCCCGGCACCACGACGTAGCCGACGGTCAGGCCGGGGGCGAGCCGTTTGGAGAGGCTGTCGACGAGGAGGACCCGCTCGGGCGCGTGCGCGGCGAGCGGCGCGGGCGCGTCGGGGAGGAGGAAGGCCCAGGTGGTGTCCTCGACGGCGGTCAGGTCCAGGCGGCGGAGGAGTTCGGCGAGTTCGGCCCGCCGGACTTCCCCGGTGGTGGTGGAGAGCGGGTTGTGCAGGGTGGGCTGGAGGTAGACGGCGGCGAGGGGCGCGGCCCGGTGGGCGGCTTCGACAGCCTCCGGCCGCACCCCTTCCGCATCGAGGGCGAGGGGCACGAGCCGGATGCCGAGGCGTTCGGCGACCGCTTTGACCAGGGGGTACGTGAGCGCTTCGACGCCGAGGCGGCCGCCGGGCGGGACGAGGGCGAAGAGCGCGGCGGCGAGGGCCTGTCGGGCGTTCCCCGCGAAGAGGACGTTCTCGGGGTCCGGCGCCCAGCCGGGCCGGGCGAGGACGGTGACCGCCGCCTCCTGGGCCTCGGGGGTGCCGACGGCGGCGGCCGGGCGGGAGACGGCCTCGGCGAGCACGTCGGGCCGGGCGAGCGCCGCGAGCGCGCGGGCCATCAGCTCCGACTGGCCTTCGGCGACCGGGTAGTTGAGCTGGAGGTCGACGGGCGCGGCGCCGGTCGCCTCGGCGAGGGCGGGTCCGGGCAGCGGGGGTGCGGCACGGACGAAGGTGCCGCGGCCGACCTCGCCGACGACGAGGCCGCGGCGGGCCAGCTCCCCGTACACCCGGATCGCCGTCGAGTTCGCGATCCTGTGGCGGCGGGCGAAGACCCGCTGCGGCGGCAGCCGGTCGCCGGGGCGCAGCCGCCCGTCCCGTACGGCGGCCTCGACCCGGTCCGCGATCCTGCGGTACTCCTCCATCCAAACCCCCATTGCACCGAGAGCAAAGATCTTATTGCACCGAGAAGTTGGGGCTGCCTAGCCTGCGGTCATGCGCTTCACCGACATCCTCGCCACCCGGATCCACTTCGAGGACCGGGGTTCCGGCCCCGCCCTCCTCCTCGTCCACGGCCACCCCTTCGACCACACCATGTGGCAGCCCCAGATCGACCGCTTCTCCCTCACCCACCGGGTGATCGCCCCCGATCTGCGGGGCTACGGCATCACCCCGCTGGGCGCCGAGACCGAGGTCACCGGCCTCGGCGACTTCGCCGAGGACCTCATCGACCTCCTCGACGATCTGGAGATCGACGACTGCGTCGTCGCCGGCCTCTCCATGGGCGGCCAGATCGCCATGGAGCTCGTCCGCCGCCACCCCGAGCGGGTCCGGGGCCTCGTCCTCGCCGACACCTTCCCGGCCGCCGAGACCGAGGGCGGCAGGAAGACCCGGAACGCCATGGCCGACCGGCTCCTGCGGGAGGGCATGCGCGGGTACGCCGACGAGGTGCTGGACCGGATGGTCGCCCCGTACAACACGCACGCCGCGCCGCACGTCCACCGCATGATGTGCGCCACCGACCCGGTCGCCGCGGCCGCCGCCCTGCGCGGCCGGGCCGAGCGCCCCGACTACCGGGAGACGCTCGCCGCCGTCACGGTCCCCGCACTCGTCGTCGTCGGCCGCGACGACACGTACACGCCGGTGGCGGACGCGGAGGAGATGCACGCCCTGCTCCCCCACTCGACGCTCACCGTGATCGAACGGGCCGCGCACCTGCCCAACCTGGAACGGCCCGAGGAGTTCGACGCGGCCCTCGACGCCTTCCTTCGCTCACTCGTTCGGCCCCGTTGAAAGTTCGGAATCGTACGAACACTCCGACGATGGGGCCATGAGCCAGAACACCACATCACGCAAGACGGCCCCCCAGCCGAGCACCGCCGGCGCCTGGGCCTCCGGCGGCACCCTCTTCGCCGGTGTCCTCATGCTGGTCACCGGCTTCATGGACGTCTTCCAGGGCATCGCCGGCATCGCCGAGGACGACGTCTACGCCCGCGTCGGCGACTACGTCTTCAAGTTCAACCTCACCACCTGGGGATGGATCCACCTCGTCCTCGGCGTCATCGTCGCCATCGCCGGCTACGGCATCCTCAAGGGCGCCGAGTGGGGCCGGGTCGCCGGCATCTCCCTGGCCTCCCTCAACGTCCTCTTCCACTTCCTCTTCCTGCCCTACCAGCCGTGGTGGGCGCTCTTCTCCATGGCCATCTCGATCTTCGTGATCTGGGCGCTGGCGACGGACGAGGCGTACGGCCCGGACGAGCGGTTCTGAGACGCCGGCCCATGGAACGAGGAACCGGAACCGTCCTCGCCGCCACCGCCGCCGCCCTCCTCGCCCTCACCGGCTGCGACGCCGCCAAGGACAAGGCCGGCGAGATCGTCTCCTCCGCCACGGCGGCCGTCGCCTCGGCCGCCCAGGAGAAGATGAACCAGGTCAAGGACGGGGTGAACGCCACCGACGACGTACGCGCCGGGGCCACGCGCACCGACGGGGACCGCACGGTCGCCGAGATCACCGCGACCAACCCCAAGGACAAGAACGCCGACTACACGATCATGGTCAACTTCCGTGACACGGAAGGGAACTTCCTCGACTCCGTCGTCCTGAACATCAACGACGTCGCACCCGGGAAGTCCAGGACCGGCACCGCCCGCAGCAACCGGACCCTCTCGGGCGGGACGAAGGCGGAGATCGCGCAAGCGCTCCGTCACTGAGCCGCGCGGTCGCCCCTCCCCTCTCGACCTGCGCGCCCGGCGCCGATCCGCCACGCTGAAGGCATGGACAACGACGAGATCCTGGACGACATCGGCGCCCTCGTCGAGGAGGAGCGCGCCCTGCGGCAGCGCACCGGCGGGCTCCTCCCCGAGGAACGCACCCGCCTCGCGGAGCTCGAGGTACGCCTCGACCAGTGCTGGGACCTGCTGCGGCAGCGGCGCGCGAAGGCGGAATTCGGGGAGGACCCGGACACGGCGGCCCTCCGCCCGGCCGCGGAGGTCGAGTCCTACCGCAACTGACGGACCCGGGCCACCTCCGTGTGGGCAATCGTCCCGCAGGGCGGGACGGGTGGGCACACGGGACGGCGCGCTCAGCGGCGCCTCCGCGTTCCGCGCCTGAACCCGCACCACGAGTGCGGCGCGCATCCGGTGCGGGTCAGGGCGCGAGAGCCTCTGGCGCCGGCAAGGGCGCCGTTCCGTTGTGCCCACCCGTTCCGCCCCAGCGGAACGATTGCCCACAACGGGGGCGGGTGGGCACCGCCCCAGCGGAACGACTGCCCACAACGGGGTGGCGGGGGAGCGTGCGGCGTACGTTGGTCGCATGGCTCGGCCCGTACGGATCACCCCACCCGCCTGGCTCACCGCCGGCCTGAAGCCGGCCCCCGCGCCGATCCCCTGGGCCGCCGTCGCCCGGGCCGCCGTCGCGATGTCGGCGCCGCTCGCCGTCGGCCTGGCGGCGGGGCAGCCGGCGTACGGGGCGCTGGTCTCGATGGGCGCGCTCTCGGGCGTGATCGGGGACACCGCCGACGCCTACCGGATGCGGGTCTTCAACATCGCGGTGCCGCAGGCGTTCGGCGCGCTGGGGGTCACCCTGGGGACCCTCGCGTTCGGGCACGGGTGGGCCGCCGTCGCCACCCTCACCCTCGTCGCCCTGGTCTCCGGGATGATCTCCTCGATCGGCGCGGTCGCCTCCGTCTCGGGCCTGCTCCTGCTGCTCAACGCGGTCGTCGGCGCGGGCCTGCCGATGCCGGACCCGTGGTGGAAGGCGCCCGTCCTCCTCGCCCTCGGCGGCCTGTTCGTCCTCGTCCTCTCGCTCCTCGGCTGGCCGATGCGCCGCGCCGCCCCCGAGCGGGAGGCCGTGGCGGCGACCTACCGGACCGTCGCCGAGCTGTACGAGGCGACCGGCACGGCCGCGTACGACGAGAAGCGGCAGGCCGTCACCGCCTCCCTCAACCAGTCGTACGACCTGGTCCTCGCCCGCCGGGCCCGCCAGCACGGCCGCGCCGCACCGCTGGTGCGGATCCTGGCCCAGCTCAACGTGGTCGTCCCGCTCGTCGAGGCCGCCGCCGCCGCGCATCTGAGGGCCCGGCTGATCGGCCCGCTGCCCCCGGCGATCCCGGCGGCGGTGCGGGGGCTCGCGGACGCCGTCGAGGAGGGCCGCACCGGGACCCCCGTACTGGATCTGCCGGTGCCCGAGCGGCCCGCCGAAAGGGCCGTCGACCACGCCCTGCGGCACGCGGCGGCCGTCGTCCACAAGGCGGACCCCGACCCGTACAACGTCGACGACCGTCTCGGCCGCCCCGCCGCGCTCCGGATCCGGGCCCGCCGGGCCGCCCGCGCGGTCCTGCTCTCGGAGGCGTCCTGGCGGTACGGCCTGCGGCTGGCGCTCTGCGTCGGCCTCGCGCAGGCCCTGGTCTCGCTGATCCCCGTGCCCCGCTCGTACTGGGTGGCGCTCACCGTCACCTTCGTCATGAAGCCGGACTTCGGCTCGGTCTTCTCGCGGGCCGTGCTCCGCGCCGCCGGCACGGCCGCCGGGCTGGTCCTCGCCGCCCTCGTCCTCTCCGAGGTCCCCAGGGGATGGTGGGACGTCCCCGTGATGTGCGTCCTCGCCGCCCTCGTCCCCGCCTTCTCCGCGAAGGGGTACGCCTTCCAGACGGCGGCCATCACCCCGGTCATCCTGCTGCTCTCCGACACGCTCAACCACCAGGGCTTCGACCTCGTCCTGCCCCGGCTGTACGACTCGCTCATCGGCTGCGGGATCGCACTGGTCGCCGGCTACCTCCTCTGGCCGGAGTCCTGGCACTCCCGGATCGGGGACCGGCTCGCGGACGCGGTCGCGGACACCGCCGCGTACGTGGCCTGCGCGTTCGACGGGGCCGGGCCGGACCAGGGCGGGCGGCTGCGGGCCCGCCGGAAGCTCTACCGGGACCTGTCGGCCGTCCGCTCGGAGTTCCAGCGGGCCCTGACCGAACCGCCGCCGACGGGCGCCCGGGCCGCCGCCTGGTGGCCGCTCGTCGTCGCCGTGGAACGGATCGTGGACGCGACGACCGCCGCCCGGATCCGGGTCGACCACGGCGCCCCGGCACCCGACCCGGCGGAGGTCGCCGACGTGCGGCGGGAGTTGCGGGAGCTCGCGGACGGGCTGCGCGACACCGACACCCTCGTGGAGGTCCGCGCGGAGCTCCCCGGCGACGAGAACGGAGTCCTCGCGCCGCTCCGCCAGGAGGTGAGCGCGGCCCGCGCCATCGCCGGTCCCGACCTGCGGTAAACCCTCCTCGGGGGGCGTACGGGAGAACTTACCGGCGGTCACGGAACGGAACCCTCCCCACCACCGTTACCGGAAGCCACCCGGGCGACTACGATGCGCTCGATTCACCGTGATCCGCGCCCGCCGCCGCCGGCAACCGGCCCGGCGGACGGGCCACTCAGCCCTGCCACAGTCCTGCCTCAGCCCCCGCGCCCCCGAGGACCCGCCATGCGCACCACCACGAACAGAGGGCTCCAGCCCAACGTCCTCGGTACCTTCGACACGATCGTGATGGCCGTCGCCGGCAGCGCCCCCGCCTATTCGCTGGCCGCGACCACCGCCGTCCTCTTCGGCGCGGTCGGCCTCGCCGGACCCGCCGCGCTGCTCTACTGCGCGATACCGATGCTCGGCATCGTCCTCGCGTACGCCCGCCTCGGCCGCATCGACGTCAACGCCGGCGCCGGGTACTCCTGGGTGGGCCGCACCCTCCACCCCTTCCTCGGCTTCCTCTCCGGCTGGGCGCTCGTCTTCGCCGCCACCGTGTTCATGGTGGCCGGTTCGCTGCCCGCCGGGACCCTCACGCTCTCCCTGATCGACCCGGACCTCGCCGCGAACACCCCGCTCGCCGCGGCCGTCGGCGCCGGCTGGTTCCTGATGATGCTGCTCGTCGTCCTGGGCGGCGCCCGGCTCACCGTACGGGCGCAGCTCGTGATGTCCGGCGTCGAGATGCTGATCCTGCTCGCCTTCGTCCTGGCCGCCGTCGCGCACCGGGGCCGGGCCACCGCCTTCGACTGGTCCTGGTTCGCCCTCGACCACTTCCACGGGCCGGACACCTTCGCCGCCGGGGCGCTGATCGCCGCGTTCTACTACTGGGGCTGGGACGTCACCAGCAACCTCAGCGAGGAGACCCGCGACAGCCGCCGCACCGCCGGACTCGCCGCGCTCGTCGGCGTCGGCTTCGTCTTCCTCCTCTTCGAGGCCTTCACCGTCGCCGTCAACGTCCTGCTGAGCGCCGAGGAGATCCGCGCCGCCGGACCCAACGTCCTCGCCGTCCTCGGCCAGGAGATCTGGCCCGGCGTCGGCGGCAAACTGCTCGTCGTGGCCGTCCTGCTGTCCACCGTCGCCACCCTGGAGACCACGCTCCTCCAGGTCACCCGCTCGCTCTTCGCGATGGGCCGCGACCGGACCCTGCCGGCCGCGCTCGGCCTCGTGCACCGCCGCTGGAACACCCCGTGGGTCGCGGTCGCCGCCGTCGGCGGCGCCGCCCTCCTGATGTTCTGCGCGGCCGCGGCCGCCGGCTCGGTGCAGCAGATCCTCAGCGACGCCGTCTCCGCGATCGGCCTCCAGATCGCCTTCTACTACGGCCTCGCGGGCATCGCCGCCGTCGTCGCGTACAAGGCGGTCCTGTTCCGCTCCGTACGGAACCTGGTCCTCGGCGGCCTCTGGCCGCTGCTCGGCTCCGCGTTCATGCTCTGGGCCTTCGTCGAGTCCCTCGGCGAGCTCTCCACGACCGCCCTCGCCATCGGTCTGGGCGGCCTGCTCCTCGGCGTGGTCCCGCTCCTCGTGTACTGGCGGAAGGGCAGCGACTACTACCGCCCGGCCCGCCTCGACGCGGTCCGCGCGCTCGCGGCGGCGGAGGGCTCGGCACCGGCCACCCGCCCGCGCACGGGAACCCGCGACAAGAGCTACGCGACGGACTTCTGACCCGCCCCCGCACGCACGCAGCGACTTCTGACGGCAGCCGAACCCGAAGGAGGCCCCCGATGGCCGTACGCCGCCGCTCCGCGCGCCCGGCGCGACCGGAGCGCTTCGCGCCCGACTTCGACCCGGACTTCGGGGACCGGGCGCTGACCGAGGCGCGCCACGACATCGTCATCGGCCGCTGGCAGGGCGTACGGGACCTGCTCGCCGCCACCGGTACGGACTGGGCGCGCCGCACCCACCGGCTGCGGCTCCTCTCGCACGCCGCCGCCGGCAGCTCCACCGTCGAGACCTGGCGGGCCGCCGAGCCCGGCAACCCCGACGCCGCCGTGCTGCGGGCCGCGACCGAGGTGGTCCGCGTCTTCGACGCGGCCATCGCGGCCGGCCGGGGCGCCGCCATCGAGCGGGGCCGGATCGACGCCGCCGTCGACGCCTGCCGGAGCGCGGCCGAGGCCGCGCCGGCCGACCCGATGCCCTGGGTGTCGCTGCTCTCGGTGGCCCGGCTGTACGAGGGCGGGGTGCCGCGCCGCGAACTGCGCCACTGGTTCGACGAGTTGCGGCGCCGCGACCCGTACAACACCGAGGGCCACATCCAGGTGCTCCGCTACTGGTCGGCGCGGTGGCACGGCACGCACGGCAGCATGTACGACTTCGCCCGCGACGCGGCGGGCGTGGCACCGCCCGGCTCGCCGCTGCCGGTCCTGGTGCAGGTGGCCCGGGTCGAGGAGTACCGGTACATCGCGGACGGGGCGCTCGGCCGGGGCCCGGTGCGCGGCTTCGACCAGCACTGGAAGCACGAGCTGGCGGTGACCGAGCTGCGCCGTACCCACGCGCGCTGGATCGGCGGGCGGGGCCCGGAGCGCCCGGTGGCACCGGAAGAGGTCGGCGACCTCAACTTCCTGGCACACGCGGCCTGTTACGCCGGGCAGGTGGAGATCGCCCGGGAGCTGATGGGTCTCCTCGGCACGCGGGCGGCGTGGGTGCCGTGGTCGTACACGGGCGCTCCGGAGGAGCAGTTCACCAGGTTCAGGGAGGGCCTGGGAGTGGAGTGACTCCCAGGCCCCGGACTCGGCGGGTCCCTGGACTCGGCGGGTTCAGACGCCGATGTCGCGGCCGTCCGTGCGCCACACGGCGACGACCGACGGGCGAACGATCTTCCCCGGTCCGTCGGGCCAGACGGAGGCGGGCTTCTCGACGGAGGCGCCGTCGACCTCGCCCGGGTGCTGCACGGAGACGAGGACGCGGCGGTCCTGGACGAGCGGACCGCAGGTCTCGGCGCCGGTCGGCACGGTCAGGAACTGCTTGAGCTCACCGCGCCGCTCGCCGCGCGTGGCGACGCCGAACAGGCCGTCGTGCGAGCCGAGCTGGTTGCCGTCGGTGGCGATCCACAGGTTGCCGTGCGGGTCGAAGGCGACGTTGTCCGGGCAGGAGATCGGGGAGACCTGCTCCTTGGGGAAGCCGGCGAAGTAGGTGGCCGGGTCGTTCGGGTCGCCGGCGACGAGGAACAGCCGCCACGCGAAGCCGTCGCTCGCCGGGTCGTCCCAGTGCTCGGCGAGCTCCAGGATCTGCCCGTGCTTGTTGAGGTTGCGCGGGTTGGCCTCGTCGGCGGGCGCGTACCCGGCCTTGCCGCGGTTGGAGTTGTTGGTCAGCGCCACGTACACGCGACCGCTGCGCGGGGACGGCTCGACGTCCTCGGGACGGTCCATCTTCGTCGCGCCGACCTTGTCACCGGCGAGACGGGTGAAGACGTACACCTCCTCGGCGGTCATGTCGGGGACGTGCGAGACGGCACCGTCGGGACCGGCCGTGGCGAGCGGGATCCACACGCCGGAACCGTCGAACTCGCCGTCGGAGGGCAGCTTGCCGCTGCCGTCGACCTCGGCGGCGGGGCTGTCGCCGGTCAGCTTGGCGACGTAGAGGGTGCCCTCGTCGAGGAGGGTGAGGTTGTGCGCGTGCGCGGCCCGCGACGAACCCTTCTTCATCCGCTTGCTCGACACGAACTTGTAGAAGTAGTCGAACCGCTCGTCGTCGCCCATGTAGACGACCGGCCGGCCGTCCTCGGTGAGCCGGGGCTGCGCGGCCTCGTGCTTGAAGCGGCCGAGCGCGGTGCGCTTGCGGGGCGTCGACTCCGGGTCGTACGGGTCGAGCTCGACGACCCAGCCGAAGCGGTGCACCTCGTTGGGCTCCTGCGCGAGGTCGAAGCGCTTGTCGAACCGCTCCCACTTCCGCTCCGAGGCCCCGGTGCCGACGCCGTACCGCTTGTCCGTGGCGCTCGACCCGTTGGCGAAGTACTGGTTGAAGTTCTCCTCGCCGTGGAGGGTGGTGCCCCACGGGGTGGTGCCGCCGGCGCAGTTGTTGAGCGTGCCGAGGACGGTACGGCCGGCCGGGTCGGCGGAGGTCTTCAGCAGGTCGCTCCCGGCGGCGGGCCCGGCGACCTCGAACTCGCTCGTCGTGTGGAGACGACGGTTGAGGTGGTGGCGGCTGACGGCCGTCAGCTTCCCGGTCCGGTGCTCCTCCTGGACCACGACGACGGACAGGCCGTGCGCGGCCCAGGCGATCTCGACCTGCTCGCGGGTCGGGTTCGCGGCGTCGTACCCCCGGAACATCAGGACTTCGTCGGTGTACTCGTGATTCGCGACGAGGACCTGACGGTGGTGCTCCCCGCGCAGCGGCAGCAGGGAGAGGAAGTCGTTGTTGTAGCCGAACTGGCCGGCCTGCGCCTTCGCGGTCTGGTTCTCGGAGTCGAAGGCGGGCGCACCGCGGAGGATGGGCTCGCCCCAGCGGATGACCACGTTCTGGCCGTACCCGGAGGGGACGGTGACCCGGTCGTCGTTGTTGGGAGCGACGGGCGCGAAACGCAGACCACGGGCGCCGTCGGCCGGCTTCCGCGGCTGGGCGGCGACGGCCTCGGGGGCGTTCCCGACGGCCACGGCCCCGCCGACGGCGGAGGCGACGGTCACGACGGCGGCGGCGCGCAGCGCGGAACGGCGGGAGAGCGCGCCGGCTATGACGTCGCCGACGTACTCGTTGTCGCTGGTGTTGGGCACCTCGTGGAAGCAGGCGTCACCGCAGCGGAACCGGCAGGTGAGGGCGGAACGTCCGCCTCCGTGGGGGTTCGTGCTCAGCAGCGGCAGCAGTTTGCGCACTTCGTCCTCCTCCGGCGCAGACCGCGCCGACATGGTGTCGGGATTGCTTCGGCGGCGACGCTATGGGCGTAGATCTGCACAGGGGCGGCACCGGAGTGAACGGCGCATGAATGCACGGCAACCGGCGGCGACCGGGGCGCCGGAGGCGGGAGGGGCGGCCGCTAACCTTACGTATCCGCCCTGGCCAGGGATGAAAGTCCCGAAACGCCCAGTACGGACATTCACACTGCACCCCACTCATGCGAAAGGGTTCGCCCATGGGTATTCGGAGCATGCTGCGCAAGGTGTTCGGCCGGGACCGCGAGGACTCCCCGGCAACCTCCGTCCCGCCCCAGACGCGTGAGACCCCGGAGGCCGTGGAGGCCGTGAAGCCCGAGGGGACTGCGGGGGCCGTGGAGACGGCGGGGGCCGTGGAGACGGCAGAGGCCGTGAAGACGGCGGAGGCCGTGGAAACCGCGGAGGCCGGGGAGACGGCGGAGCTTCGGGAGGCCCCGGAGACGGCGGCCCGCCGGGCGGCGGACGACCTGGTGGCGGCGGCCTTCGACAACCCGCAGATCCCGAAGGCGCGGACGGCTGACGCCGGGGAGACGGGGAAGGCGACCGCGGCTGCGGAGGCGGGCGAGACCGCAGCTCCGGCGGCGGAGCCGGACGCCGAGGCGTCTGCGGCTCCGGCCGCGGAGCCGATCACCGAGGAACCGGCCGAGGCTGCGGTGGACACGGCGGCGGCGCCGGACGCCGAAGAGTCGACCGCGGACGCGGCGGCCGAGCCGGCAGAGCCGGAGACGGCCGTCGTCACGGACGAGCCCACCGTCGCGGCGGAGCCGGAGACGGCCGTCGCCGACGAGGCACAGGCCGAGGCCGACGTTCCGGCGGAGCCGGAGACGGCCGTTGCCACGGACGCCGACGCGGAGACGCCCGAAACCGCCGCCGAGACGGAAGAGGCCGTCGCCGACGAGGCCCAGGCCGAGACGACCCCTCAGGCCGAGGCCGCCGCTGCGGACGAGCCGCAGGCCGAGGCCGACGCCCCGGCGGAGTCGGAGACGGCCGTCGTCACGGACGAGCCGGTCGCCGTCGCGGCGGCCGACGTCGAGGCCCAGGCCGACGAGGCCCAGGCCGAGGCGGCCGAAGAAGCCCAGGCCACGGACACGGTCACGGACACGGACATCGCCACGGAGACCCCCGTCCCCGCCGTCCCCCTCGCCGCCGTCAAGGCCGTCGCCCCGCACCTCGCGGACGCGTACAAGGCCGCCGGGGCGCAGCTCAAGAAGCAGGGGCTCACGGGGGCGCGGGCGGCCGTGTACCTCGTGGTGGACCGGTCGGGTTCGATGCGCGGGTACTTCAAGGACGGTTCCGTGCAGCGGCTCGCCGAGCAGGTCACCGCGCTCGCGGCGCACCTCGACGAGGACGCCACGGTCACGACCGTGTTCTTCTCGACGGACATCGACGGCACGGTCGACCTGACCCCCGCCGACCTCACCCCCACCCGGATCGAGGAGATCAACGGCACCCTCGGCCGCCTGGGCCGCACCAACTACCACCGCGCCGTGGAGGAGGTCCTCGCCCACCACGAGAAGGCGGACCCGGCCCGCCCGGCCCTGGTGGTGTTCCAGACGGACGGCGCGCCGGAGTCGAAGACGGCCGCGACGCAGGCCCTCGCCGAGGCGGCCGAGAAGCCGCTGACCTGGCGGTTCGTGGTCTGGGGCGAGGAGGACAACAAGGCCTTCGACTACCTCCGGAAGCTCGACGGCACCCCCCGTACGGGGACGTACTTCGCGGGCACGACCCCCGTGGAGGCGACGCACGCGGCGTTCTACCGGGGCCTGCTGGCCGGCCTGGAGCTCTAGGTACGAGAGGCGGTGACGGTGACCGGCAGGGTCACCGTCACCACCAGCCCGCCGCCCTCCGCGGCGGACCGCGCCACGACCCGTACGGCCCCGCCGTGCGCGACGGCGATCGACCGCACGATGGAGAGCCCGAGCCCCGCGCCGGGCCCCGTCCGGTCCCGCCCCTCCCCCCGCCGGAAGGGTTCGAAGAGCCCGTCGACGTCACCGGCGGGGACGACCGGCCCGGTGTTGACGACGGTGAGGACCCCGTCCTCGGCCCGTACGCCCACTTCACCCCCCGGCACGTTGTACGCGATCGCGTTCGCGACGAGGTTCCGCACGAGCTGCGCGAGCAGCACCCGGCTCCCCCGTACGACACCGCCGTCGGCGACCACGCACGCGTCCGGGTACTCCTCGGCGACGACCTCCCCGAGCCGCACGGGGTCCTGTTCGGCGAGCCCCCGCTCGCTCCGCGCGAGGAGCAGCAGCCCGTCGATGAGGCGCTCGCTGCGCCGGTTGGCGTCGAGGAGGACCTGCCGGACGTCGCAGTCGTCGTCGAGTCCGATCTGGATCGCGGCGCGCTGGGTGGCGAGCGGGGTCCGCAGTTCGTGGGAGGCGTTGGCGATGAACCGGCGCTGGCTGTCGAAGGCGGTTTCCAGGCGTCCGAGCAGCGCGTCGATCGTGTCGCCGAGTTCCTTGAGCTCGTCGTCGGGTCCGCGCACGGCCAGCCGGTCGCCGAGGTTCCGCTCGGAGAGCAGGCGGGCGCGGGCGGTCATCTCGTGGACGGGCCGCAGGACGCGCCCGGCGGTCCACCAGCCGACGACGACGGCGCCGCAGGCCATGACGAGCAGGGCCAGGGAGGACCACATGAGCATCTGCTCGCCGGCGGCCCGGCTGACGTCGTCGCCGATCCGGTACGCCTCGGCGAAGGCGACGTCGTCGTCCGCCCGCGCGACGATCGCGTCGGCGTCGGCGTCCGTACCGGCTCTGACCAGCAGGTTCACGAGGAGCAGCAGAACCGCGCCGAGGACGAGGAAGACGCCTCCGTAGACGAGGGCGATGCGGGTACGGATGGTGGACCCGGCGCCGAGGAGTCCGGGGCGGCTGCTCAAAGCGCGTACCCCACGCCCTGCACGGTCCGGATGAGGCCCGGCTCGCCCAGCTTGGCCCGCAGCTTGCTCATGCAGACCCGTACGGCCCCGGTGAAGGGGTCGGTATGGGCGTCCCAGGCGCGTTCGAGGAGCTCCTCGGCGGAGACGACGGCGCCGTCGGCCTCCAGGAGGAGCTGGAGGACGGTGAACTCCTTGGGGGAGAGGTCGAGGTCCCGCCCGTCGCGGACGGCGGTCCGCCGGACGGTGTCCATGAGGAGGCCGCCGCGTGCGAGGAGGGGCGGGAGGGCGGGGCGGGCGGAGCGGCGCCGGAGGGCGCGGACGCGGGAGACGAGCTCGGGGAAGTCGAAGGGCTTGCCGAGGTAGTCGTCGGCGCCGAGGTCGAGGCCGTCGACGCGGTCCTCGACGGCGGAGGAGGCGGTGAGCATGAGGATCCGGGTGGGGGACCCGGCGGCGAGGAGCCGCCGGGCCACGTCGTCGCCGTGGACGCGGGGCAGATCACGGTCGAGGACGAGCACGTCGTAGGGGCTGGGGGCGTCGTACGGCCGGGCGGCACCGTACGGACTGCCACCACCGTCGGGCGGCCCGGCGGCGCCGTCGCGCGGCCAGGCAGCGCCGTCGCGCGGCCAGGCAGCGCCGTACGGACTGCCGACGCCGTACGGAATGACGGCCTCGCACGGCCCGGCGGCGCCGTACGAAGGCAGCCCGAGCGCCTCCAGGGCGTCGTCCCCGGCGTGCACGGTGTCGACGGCGAAGCCGGCCCGTCGCAGGCCGGTGGCGAGGAGGGCGGCGAGGTCGAGCTCGTCCTCGGCTACGAGTACACGCATGCCGCTCATCATCCCCACCCCCCGGTTCGCGGATGTGAGTGGATCTTCGTACGACGGTTAGGATTTCGACCATGGCGGCCACTGGATCCGAGAAGCAGGGGGCGAAGGCGTACTACGTCACGACCCCCATCTACTACGTCAACGACGCTCCTCACCTGGGCCACGCCTATACGACCGTCGCAGGCGACGTGCTCACGCGCTGGCACCGGCAGCGCGGCGAGAAGGTGTGGTTCCTCACCGGCACGGACGAGCACGGTCAGAAGATCATGCGCACGGCCGAGGCGAACGACGTCACGCCCCAGGCCTGGTGCGACAAGCTCGTCGAGGAGGCGTGGAAGCCCCTCTGGGAGCACCTGAACATCGCGAACGACGACTTCATCCGTACGACGCAGAAGCGTCACACGGACCGCGTCCAGGAGTTCGTGCAGGACCTGTACGACAAGGACGAGATCTACAAGGGCGGGTACGAAGGCCCGTACTGCGTGGGCTGTGAGGAGTACAAGCTCCCCGGCGACCTCATCGAGGCGGAGGACGGCACCAAGCTGTGCCCGATCCACAAGAAGCCGGTGGAGATCCTCAAGGAGGAGAACTACTTCTTCAAGCTGAGCGAGTACGGCCCGAAGCTGCTGGAGTTCTACGAGGCGAACCCGGGCTTCATCCAGCCGGAGTCGGCCCGCAACGAGGTCGTGAACTTCGTCAAGCAGGGCCTTCAGGACCTCTCCATCTCGCGCTCGACGTTCGACTGGGGCATCCCGATCCCGTGGGACGAGAAGCACGTCATCTACGTGTGGGTCGACGCGCTCCTGAACTACGCCACGGCCGTCGGCTACAACGAGAACCCGGCGAAGTTCGACGAGACCTTCCCGGCGAACGTGCACCTGGTCGGCAAGGACATCCTGCGGTTCCACGCGGTGATCTGGCCGGCGATGCTGATGGCGCAGGGCCTGCCGGTCCCGGGCCGGGTCGCGGCCAACGGCTGGCTGATGGTCGGCGGCGAGAAGATGTCGAAGTCGAACCTGACCGGCATCAAGCCGCAGGACCTGACCTCGCACTTCGGCGTGGACGCGTACCGCTGGTACTTCCTGCGCGCCATCGCCTTCGGCAGCGACGGCTCGTTCTCGTGGGAGGACTTCACCGCCCGCTACACGAGCGAGCTGGCGAACGACTACGGCAACCTGGCCTCGCGCGTGGCGGCGATGGTCGGCAAGTACTTCGGCGGCGAGCTGCCGGCGTCGACGGCCGACGGCGACGCGGAGAAGGCGATCCACGAGGGCCTGGCCAAGGCCGTCGCGACGGCCGACGCGAAGATCGGCGAGGAGCTGGACTTCCAGGCCGGCATCCTGGCGATCTTCGACTTCGTGAAGCAGGTCAACGGCTACATCACGGAGCAGGAGCCGTGGAAGGTGGCCAAGGACGAGTCCGAGGAGGGCCGCGCCCGCCTCGCCACGATCCTCTACACGGCCGCCGAGTCCCTCCGCGCCGTCGCCGTCCTCCTCAACCCGATCATGCCGGAGACCTCGCAGGCGCTCTGGGAGTCGCTGGGCGCCGAGGCGTCCCTGGGCGCCCTGGCCGAGCAGCCGGTCCAGTCGTCGGGCACGTGGGGGCAGCTCCAGGCCGGTGCGACGGTGACGAAGGGCGCGGTGCTGTTCCCGCGCCTGGAGGACCCGAAGAAGGACTGACGTACAGCTCCTCTCGTACGAAGAAGGCCGCCGTCCCGGTTCGTCTCCGGGGTCGGCGGCCTTCGTCGTACGCGCTCCGGGTCACCAGGTCAGGGCCAGGGCGGCGACGGCGGGCGCCATGTAGACGAGCGGGAAGGGGGCGTGGCCGTACGCGCGGGCCCGCAGCACGGTGATCACGGCCCCGGTGAAGTACAGGACGAGCCCGATGGCGGCGAGGGTGCCGATGACGGGGACGTAGAAGCCGACGACGAGGCCGACGGCCCCGGCGACCTTGGCGGCGCCGAGCCAGTTCCACATCGCCCGCGGCACGCCGTACTGGGCGAGCGGCTCGACCACGAACTTCGCCCTGGCGAAGATCGACGCCCCGGAGAACCCGGCCATGAACGCGGCGACGGCGGTGACGACGATGGCGGTGGTGGACATGGCGTGGGCTCCTTCAGCCTCTCGGTGTCCGCCTCGACCGAGCCGGACACTGCACTGACGGAGCCGGCACGAGGTGTGTGACAGCCACCGGAGAATTTCTTTCCGGCGGCCCACAGGGCCGGGACGTGACGCACCGCGGATAAAGGCTTTGCGGGCCCTCGCGGCCCGATGCCAGCCTGGTGACGACCACGGCCGAGGCATGTCGACCCAGAAGGGGGACGTCTCAGTGGACGACCCAGTGCCCGACTGGCACCGGAAACTCGAAACGTGCGGCCTCCAGGTCCGAGGCCCCGACATGTCATCCGTGCTGCCCGATGTCCGCCGGGCCCACTACGCCTTCGCGGGGTACGAGGTGAAACCGACCGCTACGGTCAGCCTTGCGCGACCCGATGTCGCGGCAGAACTGGACCGTCAGTGGGATTCCCTGACGGCAGCCGCCCGACTCGCCACGCCGGAAGGCGAGTTCTGCATGCCGGCGCCGGGCCGGGGCGGTCACGAGACCGGCTGGGTCCGCGTGAAGGACCTCGTGGGAACCGCCCTGCCCTCCCGCATCCAAGCAGGCACCGGCCTCACGGAGTTCCTGGCCGTTTCCGTGGACGGGCGGATCATGTGCGCCGTGTCCGACGAGGAGTACGACAAGTGGATCATCGTGCACCGGTTCGATGAAGAGCGCCGGGAAGCCTGACCGTCGGCCCGTCGTCCCGCTGCCGGTGGGCGGGCGCCTGGACGCCACGGCGGCGCGCGGGTTCGCGGCGGGCTGCCGTGCGGTGGGCACGGACCGGATCCTGTACCTCGCCTCCGGTGACGCTCCCTCCGTCGGCCTACGGCCGACGGAGGCCGACCTCGTCGGCATGGCCCCACCGGCGCGCCTGCTCATCCCGGACGGGGCCGGGGCCCTGCTGTTCCCCGAGCCGGGATACGCGCTCATCACCGGCACCGAGGCTTTCCTGGCCGCCGCCGTGGCCGAGGGAGCCGACGCGGCGCGGGCGCGGTTCGGGCGCTACGCCCGGACGGTGAAGGGGCGGTGGCCCCGCGTCGAGGAGATCGCCCGCGCCTACCCGCCCGTGCACAGGGTGTGGTTCCGCGCGGCGGATGTCGTACCCGGAACGGCGTCGGCACAACTGCTGTCGCTGCTGGACGACTTCACCACAGGGACGTGCACCGCGGCCGACTTCGCCGACGGATGGCGGGAGGCCCGGAGGGCGGCGCGGGCGAACGGTGAGCGGACGGGCGGAGCCCTGGCCGAGCTCTTCGACCGCGTGTTCCTGACACTGGAGGACTACACGCCGGACCCCGGGCTGAGGGAGGCGGGCGACCTCACGGACACCGAACTGCGAGAGGCGATCCGTACGCTCGGACCCGCGTAGCGCACAGGCCGGCCGGGACGCCCTGCTCGACACCTTCGACCTGCGGCTACGCGGGCTGTGGGTTCCTGTGTACGTCAGCTGCCGAGGGCGTACGCCACGAACCCGGCCCACGCGGCGCGAGGCTCGCCCGGCTCCTGGCCGTCGAGTGGCTGCGGACGCGGACCGTCTCGTACGACGCGACGGAGGCGGCGACCCAGATCACCGCGGAGCTCGCGGCGAACGCGGCCACGCACGGGCGGGTGAGCGGGCGGAACTTCCTTCTCTCGCTGCTGGTTTCGGCGGAGGTGCTCCGCATCGAGGTGACGGACACGTGTGCCGACGCCCTCCCCCGGCACTCGGGTCGAGGCCCGCTGCTCGTGGAGGCGCCGGCCGACCGGTGGGGCGTCGACCTGGGACCCGTACCCAGGAAGACGGCGTGGGCGGAACTCGACCTGCCACGCCCCTGACCAGGGAAACCACCCATCCACCGAAGCTCGTGAGCACGGGCTTCGGTGGGGCGGGCGGTCTTCCCAAGGACGACGAGAGAAGGAAAGAAACCCACCGAACCCCACCCCTTCCCGCCCCACGGACGGCACTCACTCATGCGGGTGAAAGAGGCCAACTGGGCTGGATTCGGGAGGGGTTGCCTGCTTTACGCTCAGCGCAATCGGCATATGCCGCCAGACATGAGTCAGCCCTCGCCGGGACGGCATTCCCATTGGCGAGGGCCTGACCACCGAGGAAGTAAAGGCACCTTCTCTTCCCCCATGGGTATCTCTGACACTAGCGCGCGCACGTCCTCCCCGTCCCGCAACGGCGGGGAAAACCACCCTCACGTGCGCACCCACCCCGCCGGCGTAGTCCACGACAACGCCCGCCACACCACCCGCTTCACGGTGGTCGGCAACCACCTCGCGCAGCACACGGAGTTGTCGTTGGTGGCCATCGGGCTGGCCCTGCACATCCAGTCGCTGCCGAGCGGAGCACCGGTCGACATCAAGACGCTGGCGGCCCGGTTCCCCGAGGGAACGACGCGGATCGCCGCCGGGCTGCGCGAGCTGGAGGCGCACGGGTATCTGCGGCGCACGCGGGAGCGCACCGAGAGCGGGCGGATGATCACCCGTACGGTGTCCTGCAACCGTCCGGGCCGGACCGGCGCCGCCGAGGCTCCCAAGCCCGAGCCCAGGCCTTCGACCCGCCGCCCGGAGAGCAGGCCGAGGCCCCCGGCCCACCGACCGGGAATCGACCCGAAACCCCCCGCCCGTCGACCGGAGAGCAAGCCGAAGCCCCCGACCCGCCGCCCGGAGCCACGGCCGCGCCGCGCGCTGCCCGCCGTACCGCAGCCCGCGTACCCGGCGCCGGACCTCCTGGCCACGGCCCTCGGCATCCTGGCCGGCCTGCACCACGAGGACCCCCGCCTGTACCTCTCCGCCACCGACGCCGAGCACCTCGTCCCGGGCGTCGCCACCTGGCTGGAACGCGAGCTCACGCCCGATGCCGTACGTCGCGTCCTGACCTTCGACCTCCCGACGGAACCACTCCGCCGTCCGGCCGCCCTCCTGGCCCACCGCCTCTCCGTCAAGCTCCCGCCGCTGCCACCCTTCCGCCCACCGAGCCAGGCCGTCCTGCACCCGTACCAGAACTGCGACATCTGCGACCGCGCCTACAGAGGCCCGGAACCAGGCGAGTGCGGGGCCTGCCGAGCGGGGAACCACTGACCGGGTGCAAGATCAGCCGTCAGGCATCCCGGCATGGACAGAGGCGGAATCCGTGATCGAGCTGAGTTTCTCCGTACGCCCGGATCAGGGTGAACCCTCCGACTTCGACCTGGGAGACGTGCGCTGCGGGGGAGAGAGGGGCACGGTGACGTCGGTCGGCCATGTTCCCGACCAGGGCATGATGATCTACCTCTCCGTACCACTCCTGCTCCACTCCTCAGCCGGCTGTTCGTCGGCGCGAACACGGCTTCCTTCATCGGCGCGGACACGTCGTTCCGGCTCGACTTCCGTCGCACGCGCGGCGGGCTGGTGGCGGTGTCGGCGCGGAGGAAGGTCCTGGGGACGACCGGCCTGGACGAGCTCGCGCAGGCGGTTCTCCGCCCCGTCCGCAAGCTCGCCGAAGAGGACCTGTGCCGCCTCCCGGCCGGGAGCGGGGCGGTGAACGACTACCTCCGGTCCTTGCGGAGATTCAGCGCGATCGTCGAGTAGAGCTTCGAAGCTCCACGGAGGCGGGGCCGACGACCTGACAAAGACGCCCCGAACCGTGCGCAGTACCGCAAGACCGCGCCCCGCCGAATCCGCGCCTCAAGTCCCTTCCCACCAGCGGATTTTTCACCGGGCCTGACCGTCGGCCGTCGGCAGGCGCAACCAGACCGTACTTTTGTTCGTTTCTGGTGTGAATGAGCGCATGCCAGCATGCGCAAGTGAACGAGACGGGGGACGAGACAGCACTGGCAACTCAACAGTTCTCCAGACTGGCGGAGTTGGCAGGCGAACCAGGGACAGACACGTCCGCGCGGACAACGCCCGAGGCAGAAACCGTCGACGAAGAAGCCGCGGCACGGCGGCAGTTTGCCCGGTTACTCGGTGAATTCCGGCGTACCGCCGTCCTGGTGCCCTTCGACGAGCAAGGAAGCCTGTGGACCGCCGACTTCAACGGCGTCCGGTGGATCTGCGCGTTCTCCGACGAGGAGGCGCTGGCCCGGTTCGCCGTCGCGCGGGGTGATGCCGAGCGGGAGTGGACGTACCGGACGATCCTGGGCGCGCGTCTTCTCGACGTGATGGTGCCGATGCTGCCGGGTCCGGGCGGGGTCGCGCTGGACGCGGGCAGCGCGGACGGAATGCTCTTCCCGCCGGTGGCGGGGATCGTCCCGGATGAGGTGGCGGTCGATCTCGGGGGAACGGGGACACGATGAGCGGGAGCGAGCCTGATCTCGCGGCGCCGGCGGAGGCGCTGGCGGCGATAGCGAAGGGCATCGACCTTGCCCATGCCGAGCTGAAGGAGCTCGGCATGATCGGCGAGGCGTCGACGGGCCGGGGTTTCTCCGATCTGGCCCTGTCGGGAATTGAGTTGGGGCACGGCGGTCTGACGTCGGAGTTCGGGACGTTCTGCGACCGGTGGGAGTGGGGCGTCCGTGCGCTGACCATGCGGGGGAACGGGTTCGCTCAGGCGGTCGGCCTGTCCGCCGGCTCGTTCGCGGAGCAGGAGCAGTACATCAAGGACACGATCAAGATCGGCGTGAACTCCCTCAACGGGAATCCGCATCTGTCCGAGGACGAGGTCAAGCAGAAGAGCTGGGACACCGTCCGTGACCAGCATATGTGGGACAACCCGGACTGGAGCGGGGAGTCGTTCAGCGACGCCCATCGAGAGGTCAAGCAGACCTGGGGGAACACCACGTACGACGTCGAGGACTCGATGCTCGACGGGCTGGAGCGTTCGGGGGCGCTGGACCCGGAGCGGCGGAATCGGGCTGACGAACGACTCAGGGACCTGCTCGATCCCGACCGGGCGACCATCGAGCAGGCCGAGCAGCCGCGCTGGGGGGAGAGCCGCTGATGGTGGACTGGGGTGGTCTGGCCGACAAGGGCATCGACAAGATCGCTGACGGCATTGACAGGGGCAAGCGGGGCCTCGGCGAGGGCATCGACTATGTGACCGACAAGACCGGCCAGGGCTTGGACAGCCTGGGAACGCACGAGTGGGCGGACGCGGTCGAGGAGTGGGGCGACAAGACCGCCTCCTCCCTGGGAGCGGAGGTCGGGGAACAGCAGCTCGGGCAGACCGAGGACGCGGACGAGCTCATCCACGGCAAGCCGGAGAAGATCGCCGAGACGGTGAAGAACCTCCGGGACTTCCAGCGGGCGTTCGACCTCGTCGGCGGCGGGATGAAGAAACTGGACGCCGGTCACTGGAAGGGGGAGGCGGCCGACGCGTTCCGGGAGAAGTTCCAGACCCTGCCGACCGACTGGCTGCACGCGGCGGACGCCATGGAGAACGCGGCCAAGGCGCTGGAGACGTACTCGAAGGCGATCGTGAGCGCGCAGGGCAAGGCGCGTGAGGCGATCGCGCTGTACAAGGAGGGCGTCCAGAGCTCCAAGGCGGCCGTCGACACGTACAACAAGAAGGTCGCCGATTACAACGCGGCGCGCAACGGGGACAACCCGCTGCCGGACCCCGGGCCGTTCACCGACCCCGGCACGGCCAAGCAGCAGCGCGCGCAGGAGATCCTGGACGACGCGCGGAAGGCCCGTGACGAAGCCGCGGAGACCGCGAAGGCAGCGGTCGGCGCCGCCCTCGCCCACGCGCCCGAGGAGCCGACGGGCCGCGAGCGGGCCAAGGCCGAGCTGATGGACTACGCCCTGGACCAGGGCTTCGAACTGGCCCACTTCGACGGCGGCATCGTCAAGGGCACGGCCGACCTGCTCAACTTCGTCCGCTCGCTCAACCCGGCGGATCCGTACAACCTGACCCACCCGGCGGACTACTACAAGGGCGCCAACATGACGCTCGCCGGGCTGGTGTCCACGGCGGCGAACCCGGACAGGGCGCTGAAGAACGCCTGGGAGTCGTTGAAGGGAGACCCGTCGGAGTTCTTCGGCCGGATGGCGCCGGAGCTGATCGGGACGAAGGGCGCGGGGCTGATACGGGGAGGCGTGCGCGCCGGGCTGAAGAACGGTGCCAAGCACCTGCCGGACGGGAAGAAGCCGGGCGGAGAGAAGCCGGGCGGCAGCCGGGGAGACCAAGAGAAGGATCCGAACAACAACAGCAACGAGTGCCGCGACAATGTGTGCGAGGGCGACCCGGTGGACATGGTGTCCGGCCGCGTGCTGCTGCCCCAGACGGACATAGCGCTTCCCGGATCACTCCCCCTCGTCTTCCAGCGCACCTTCGACTCCTCACGCCGATCGGGACGATGGTTCGGACCGACCTGGTCCAGCACGGTGGACCAGCGACTGGAGATCGACTCCGAAGGCGTCGTCTTCAGCTGCGACCAGGGCAGCCTCCTGGCCTATCCACATCCGGCGCCCGGCGTCCCCGTCATGCCCACGCACGGTCGCCGCTGGTCCCTGGACAGGGTGGAGGATGGCTACACCATTACCGATCCCAGCTCGGGAAGCATCCGACACTTCGTCGACCACGGCGACGGTCTCGCTCTCCTGGCCCAGATCGACGACCGCAACGGCCGCTGGATCACCTTCGAGTACGACGAGGCGGGCGCCCCGACGGCAATCGTCCACCACGGCGGCTACCACCTGAAGCTCACCACGAGCGAAGGCCGCGTGACCGCCCTCCACCTCGCGGGAGCGGCAGCGGACGGCTCCGACCAGGAGATCCTGCGCTACGGCTACACCGACGGGCACCTGACCGAGGTCGTCAACTCCTCGGGGCGCCCGCTGGTCTTCGGCTGCGACGAGCACGGCCGCATCACCTCTTGGACCGACACCAACGGAAACCGCTTCGACTACGTCTACGACGACCAAGACCGCTGCATCTACCAATCCGGCACTCATGGGCACGTCGAGTCCCACTTCTCCTGGGGAGTCGCCGACCCCGACACCGGCCTGAGGACGACCTCCATCACCGACGGTCTGGGGCACACCAAGAGGTTCGTCATCGACGACCGCGCCCAGGTCGTCGCCGAGATCGATGCGCTGGGCGCCGTCACCCGCTACGAGTACGACCGTCATAACCAGCTGCTGTCCCGTACAGATCCGGCCGGAAACACCGAACGCTTCGTCTACGACGAGGCCGGACGGCTCACCACCGTGGTTCGGCCGGACGAACGGCGTCTGCTCGCGGAGTACACCGCATCGGGTTTCCCTGTGCGCATCGTGTCCGCAGACGGCGCGGTCACACACCAGAGCTTCGACGAACGCGGAAACCGTGTCTCCCTCACTGACCCGTCAGGCGCAACGACACACTTCACTTATGACGATTCGGGTCACCTCGCCGCCGTCACGGACGCCCTCGGACACACCACTGTCGTCCGCTGCGACAAGGCTGGCCTTCAAGTCGGGATCACCGATCCGCTCGGTGCGACGACACAGATCGAACGAGACGGATTCGGTCGTCCCGTCTCCTTCAGGGACGCATCAGGCTCCTCTGCCCGGTTCGAATGGACCGTGGAGGGGCTGCTCGCCCGTCGTGTCGAGACGGACAGCAGTGAGCAATCGTGGACGTACGACGGTGAGGGCAATTGCGTCAGTCACACGGATGCCCTGGGTGGCGTCACCACCTACGAGTACACCGACTTCGACCTTCCGACGTCCCGCACCGGCCCGGACGGCGCTCGATACGAGTTCACCCACGACACCAACCTGCGGCTGACACAGGTCAGGAACCCTCAGGGGCTTGTCTGGAGGTACACGTACGATCCCGCAGGGCGCCTCTCCGCCGAAACTGATTTCGACGATCGGACCCTTGCCTACGGCTACGACCCGGCGGGCAGACTCACCTCGCGCACGAACGGCATTGGTGAGACCGTCCAGTTCCAGTACAACACCCTCGGACAGGTCGTCCGCAAAGACGCCGCAGGCACGATCACCACCTTCGAGTACGACGTATTCGACGAACTCGCAGTGGCGACCAACTCCGATGTCACCCTCACCCGGTTGCGTGATCGCCACGGACGGCTCGCGGCCGAGACCGTCGACGGCCGCACGCTCACCTTCACATATGACCTCCTCGGCCGCCGCATCGGCAGGACGACACCCAGTGGTGCCGTCAGCTCCTGGAGCTACGACCCGGCTGGGCGCCGCGCGTCGCTGACCGCCTCAGGTCGTACGCTGGTTTTCGAACGCGACGCCCTGGGGCAGGAGTTGCTTCGCCGGGTCGACGGATCGCTCACGTTCTCCCATGTGTACGACGTGATGGGCCGAATGACCGAGCAGCACGTCATCGGGCGCGGCCGTACGCTTCAGCTCCGTTCTTACGCGTACCGGGCGGATGGCAATCCGGTCGGTGTCGACGACCGACTCCGTGGGCCCCGGCACTACGACCTCGACGCGGCCGGCCGCGTCACAGCGGTTCACGGACATGACTGGACCGAGCGCTACGCCTACGACTCGGCGGGAAGCCAGACCGAGGCAACATGGCCGGCCACGCATGCGGGGGAGGACGCCACAGGCCCTCGCTCGTACCAGGGGGGTCGGATCACTCGCGCGGGGAATATCCGCTACGAACACGACGGCCAGGGGCGCATCGTCCTTCGCCAGAAGACCCGTCTGTCACGCAAGCCGGACACCTGGCGCTACACGTGGGACACCGAGGACCGGTTGACGTCCGTCACCACGCCGGACGGCACCGTGTGGCGTTACCGATACGACGCTCTCGGCCGCCGCGTGTCCAAGCAACGGCTGGCCGGCGACGACCGGACGGTCGTCGAGCAGGTCTCGTTCGTCTGGGACGACACGACCCTGTGCGAACAAACGACCCACGCCGCAGCCTTGCCTCACCCCGTGGCACTCACATGGGATCACGAAGGCTTCCATCCCCTTACCCAGACGGAGCGAGTCCTCGCGACTGACACATTGGACGAACCAGTGGCGGAGCGATTCTTCGCCATCGTCACCGACCTGATCGGAACTCCAAGTGAATTGATCGACGAATCAGGTAATCTGGCATGGCAGAGGCGTAGCACACTATGGGGCACGACGACATGGGCGGCGAACAGCACCACCTACACTCCCCTGCGTTTTCCCGGCCAGTATTTTGATCCCGAAACAGGCCTACATTACAACTACTTCAGGCACTATGACCCTGAGGTCGCACGTTATCTGACACCGGACCCCTTGGGACTTTCTCCGGCACCCACCCCAAGGTCCTACGTATCCAACCCACTCACCTGGTCTGACCCTCTCGGACTCAAACCATGCAAGAAAAAAACCGAAGATCTCAATTGGAACGAAAAGAGCCGCCCTACCTTCGGTCACACGTTCAGCGAGCACGGAGAAGGAGCTAGGAACACAAAGAGTCTGACGGACCGCGCCCGCTCCACAGGCAATGACCAAGGACAATGGCTTGACAATGCCAAGGCTGTAGAATTCCTCAAAGCACACCACGATCCTGATGCCGGTGTACGGGAAGTTCCGATACCAGAGGGCATGGGGCAGGTCATCAAACCTGACGGCCAGATCGTGCAACCGACCCACGTCCGCATGGTGCCCAAACCAGATGGCACCTACAGGTCAGCTTTCCCCATAGTGAAGTGATCCGGCGCCATGACTTTCAGAATGTCTCTGACCTCTCCTTCCCAAAGGCTCCCCGACCCACCGGAGATCGACCCCTCCGACGACTACGAATCGCTGGCGATGGACGCGTGTCAGCTGCTTTCGGAAACCGATGCGCGATTCATCATCTCGGGGTTCGGCCAGCCCGAATGGCCCGTCGATGTCTCGTACGATCTTTCCTCGGTGATCGAGCAGCTCCCTGCCGCGATCGATTGCCTGCAACAAGGGCGCGACGCCCGAATCGATCTCTACGGGCAAGGGGTCGAGCGGTGCCTGCTCTTCGCGCCTGCGGGAGTCACGGTAGAGATTCGCTGCGTCTCAGGCACCACATGGCGCCCCGACCCCGACGTGGAGGTCATGCCACGCGTGGAAGTCCTGAAACATCTCACCGACTTGGCCTCCGAGTTCGGGGCCGCGTTGCGTAAGGCAGCTCCCGAGGTTGCGGCGCTGACGCCTTTCGCCAGGTGGTAGTCGCACACGAAGGGCCCGGAATCCGTGAGGATTCCGGGCCCTTTCCAGGAGCGGACGCTTACCGCGCCGCGTCCGGGTGGACCGACTCCGTCACCGGGCGGTCCTCCGTCTTCTTCTCGACCGGCTTGCGGAGCTGGATGTTCAGCTCGCGCAGGCGGGCCTCGTCGAGCTCGGTCGGGGCGCCCATCAGGAGGTCCTGGGCGTTGCCGTTGAGCGGGAAGGCGATGGTCTCGCGGATGTTGGGCTCGTCGGCGAGGAGCATGACGATGCGGTCGACGCCCGGGGCGATGCCGCCGTGCGGCGGGGCGCCGTACTCGAAGGCGCGGAGCATGCCCGCGAACTCCTGCTCGACCGTCTCGCGCGAGTAGCCCGCGATCTCGAAGGCCTTGAACATGATCTCGGGCTCGTGGTTCCGGATGGCGCCGGAGGAGAGCTCGATGCCGTTGCAGACGATGTCGTACTGCCAGCCGAGGACGTCCAGCGGGTCCTGGGTCTCCAGGGCCTCCAGACCGCCCTGCGGCATGGAGAACGGGTTGTGCGAGAAGTCGATCTTGCCGGTCTCCTCGTCCCGCTCGTACATCGGGAAGTCGACGATCCACGCGAAGCGGAAGACGTTCTCCTCGAACTGGCCGGCGCGCTTGGCGGCCTCGACCCGGACCGGGCCCATGATCTTGGAGACCTCGTCGAACTCGCCGGCGCCGAAGAAGACGGCGTGGCCGGGCTGGAGGCCCAGGCGCTCGGTGAGGACCTTGACGTTCTCCTCGGTGAGGAACTTGGCGATCGGGCCGGTGAGGGCGCCGCCCTCGCCGACGCGGACCCAGGCCAGGCCCTTCGCGCCGAGGGAGACCGCGAAGTCGCCGAGGGAGTCGAAGAACTTGCGCGGCTGGTCGCCGGTGTTCGGGACGGCGAGCGCGCGGACGTGCTTGCCGGCGAAGGCCTTGAACTCCGACGCCTCGAAGACGTCCGAGATGTCGACGAGCTCCAGCGAGGTGCGCAGGTCGGGCTTGTCGTTGCCGTACTTGAGCATCGACTCGCGGAACGGGATCCGCGGGAACGGCGAGGTGACATGGCGGCCGCCGCCGAACTCCTCGAAGAGCTCCGTCATGAGCTTCTCGATCGGCTGGAAGACGTCCTCCTGCTCGACGAAGCTCATCTCGACGTCGAGCTGGTAGAACTCGCCGGGCGAGCGGTCGGCGCGGGCATCCTCGTCGCGGAAGCAGGGCGCGATCTGGAAGTACCGGTCGAAGCCGGAGATCATCAGCAGCTGCTTGAACTGCTGCGGCGCCTGCGGCAGCGCGTAGAACTTGCCCGGGTTCAGGCGGGACGGGACGACGAAGTCGCGGGCGCCCTCGGGGGAGGTCGCGGCGAGGATCGGGGTCGCCATCTCGTTGAAGCCGAGGGCCACCATCTTGGAGCGGATGGAGGCGATGACGGCGGAGCGCAGCATGATGTTGCGGTGCATGCGCTCGCGGCGCAGGTCGAGGAAGCGGTACTCCAGGCGCCGCTCCTCGTTCACACCGTCGTCGGTGTTGATGGTGAAGGGGATCTGCTTGGCGGCGCCCAGGACCTCGACCTCGGTGGCCTCGATCTCGATCTCGCCGGTCGGCAGCTCGGGGTTGACGTTCTCCGCGCCGCGGGAGACGACCTTGCCGTCCACGCGGACGACGGTCTCCTTGGTGAGCTTGTCGAGGACCTCGGCGGCGGGCGTGCCGGGCCGGGCGACGAGCTGCGTGATGCCGTAGTGGTCGCGCAGATCGATGAAGAGGATGCCGCCCAGGTCGCGCCGATTGTGCAGCCAGCCGCTCAGCCGGACGTCGGTGCCGACGTCAGAGGCGCGGAGCTCGCCGCAGGTGTGGGACCTGTACCGATGCATCGTCGTTCATCCAGTCTTCGGGATCGATGGTGAAGGGCTTGACGGTGTCAAGCCCTCCCAGCCTACCGGCCGGCCCAAGATCGCATTTCGGATACCGTCGGTGGCGGCCCGCTGTCCGGTATTCATAAAGTGGGGCAATGCGCACCGAGGACGTCCTGGCCGCGATCGCGACCGGCCTGTGGCGCTGGGACAACGCGTCCGGGATCGTCTCGCTCGACGCCGAGGCCGCCCGGCTGCTCGGGCTGCCCGCCGAGCCCGTGCGGCTCAGCGAGGCGGCCGTGCGGTCCCGTTTTCATCCGGTCGACTGGAACGAGATCGACGGGGTGGTCAACCTCGCCGTCGCCGAGGGCACCCTCGCCGAGGCCCGGCTGCGGATCATGGACGAGCACGGGCGGGTGATCCGTACCGTACGGAGCAGGTCGAAGCCGCTCATCGAGGGGAACGACTACCAGCTGGTCGGCACCCTCCAGGAGGTCGCCGAGCAGTTGCCGGGCACCGCCGCCCGCACCCCCATCACCGGCGACTGGCGCCGCTCCCGCGAGGCCTTCCTGCTCGACGCCGGGCGGGCGCTCGCCGAGGCGCGGTCGACGGCCGAGGTGCTGCGGGTGGCGGCCTCCCTGTCGATGCCCGGCTTCTCGCCGGACGGGCTCGCCGTCTTCGGCGTGGCGGGCGAACGGCTGACGATCATCGGCCACCACGGGCACAGCGAGGGCGACGAGGGGCCGTTCTCCTCGATGTCGCTGGACACGGACTATCCGGCGGCCGAGGTCGTGCGGACCGGGCGGGCGATCTACCTGCCGTCCCCGGAGGAATACCTGCGCCGCTTCCCCACCACCTGGCCGCTCGCGCAGCGCTTCGGGCGCCGCTCCTGGGCCTTCGTGCCGCTCGTCGTCGCCGGGCGCACGATGGGCGCCTGGATGGCGGCCTTCAAGCACCCGGTGGCGTTCACGCCCGACGAGCGTTCCGTGCTGACGACCGTCGCGCGGATGCTCGCGCAGGCCCTCGCACGCGCGGGCGTGGCCGAGTCCGAGCGCGAGCTGTCGCTCGGACTCCAGCGGACGATGATGCCGGTCCTCGGGCCGGGCATCCCCGGCATCCAGGTCGCCGCGCGGTACGTGCCGACCGGCGGCGGACTCCAGGTCGGCGGCGACTGGTACGACATGATCCGGCTGCCCGGCGGCTCCTCCCGCACCGGCGGGCACGGCCCGGGCCGGATCGCCCTCGTCATCGGTGACGTGCAGGGCCACGACGTGCGGGCCGCCGGCCTGATGGGGCAGCTGCGGATCGCCCTGCGCGCGTACGCCTCCGAGGGCCACCGGCCGGACGCGGTCCTCGCGCGCGCCTCCCGCTTCCTCTACGGGGTCACGGACGGTGACGACGGGGACGGCGGCGGTCCGCGCTTCGCTACCTGCCTCTACCTGGAGGTCGACCTGGAGACGGGGACGGTCGACATCGCGCGCGCGGGGCATCCGGACCCCGCGGTACGGATGAACGACGGAACGGTTCTGCTGAGGCCCACGGCCGGCGGGCTGCCCCTCGGCATCGACCCCGACACCGACTACCCCACCACCCGGCTCACCCTGGACCCCGGCGAGACCCTGATGATCTGCACCGACGGCCTGCTGGAGACCGGCGGACACGACCTGGACAGCGGCTGGGAGCGCGTACGGCGGCTCCTGGAGTCCCATGACGGCGACGATCTGGAGCGGCTCGCCGACGCCCTCGTGGAGGCCGTCCACGGCCCCGGCTCGCACCACACGACGGGCCCGCTCGCCGACCGCCGCGAGGACGACATCGCCGTGCTGCTGCTCTCCCGCCGGCCCGGCGGCACCGTCCAGGAGGCCCCGCGCCGCACCCTGATGACGATCGCCCAGGCGGAGCCGGAACGGATCGCCGAGGCGCGCGAGCAGGTCCGGCAGCTGCTGCACGACTGGTCGGACGAGGACCAGCTCGACGCGGCGGTCCTGATGGTCTCCGAGATGGTCACGAACGTCCTCGTCCACACCGACGGCGACGCGCTCCTGGTGGCGGAGGTCGCCTGCGGCGAGAAGACGCGGCGGCTGCGCGTGGAGGTCTCCGACGGCAGCGACGAGCTGCCGCACAAGCGGCACCCGGGCGAGATGGCGTCGAGCGGGCGCGGCCTGATCCTGATGGAGATGCTGGCGGACGCGTGGGGCGTCGACCCGCGGGGCGAGGGCAAGGCGATCTGGTTCGAACTGAACGAACCGGACCCGGAGGGCGGCTGCTGCGGATAGCCCCCGGCGGGCGACGGGCACCCCGCTGCGCGCCGCACACGTGGTGCGGGTCAGGGCGCGGAACGCGGAGGCGCCGCTGAAGGCGTCGTCCCGTACCGCGTCCGCAGCACTCCCAGGACTCCCGTCGCGGCGGCCGTCAGCGGGACGGCGAGCAGCATGCCGAGGATGCCCGCGACGGACGCGCCGGCCGTGATCGCCAGCATGACCGCGGCCGGGTGCATCTGCACGGTCCTGCTCTGGACGAGGGGCTGGAGGAGGTGGCCCTCGATGACCTGGACGGCCAGGACGACGCCGAGCACCCACAGCGCGATGACGAAGCCCCGGTCGGCGAGGGCGACGAGGACGGCGATCGCGCCGGAGAGGAAGGCCCCGAGGTACGGGATGTAGGCGGTGACGAAGACGAGCGCGGCGAGTCCCACGGCGCCGGGCACGTCGAGGACGACCAGGCCGATGCCGATGAGGACGGCGTCGACGAGGGCGATGAAGGTGGTGCCGCGCATGAAGCCCTCGACGGCTTCGAAGGCGCGGCGCGCCATGGCCTCGACGAGGTCGCCGGTGCCGCGGGGGGAGAGGGAGCGCAGGGCGCCGGCGGCCCGGTCGGAGTCCTTGAGGAAGAAGAAGATGAGGAGCAGGGCGAGGACGCCGGTGGCGAGCATCTGGCCGACGACGCTGAGGCCGCTGATGACGCCGGAGGCGGCGGTGCCGCCGAACTCCTTGAGGAGCTTCTCGGCGTTCCCGGCGAGGTCGTCGAGGGAGGTGCCGGCGGCCCCGAGGTGGTCGGCGATGTCGGAGGCGGCCCGCCGGAGCGAGGCGATGATCTGGTCGCCGGTTTCGATGAGGGCGACGACGACGACGTACGTGGCGCCGCCGACGACCACGAGGACGGCGACGACCGTGAGCGCGGCGGCGAGGCCCTTGCGCACCTTCATCCGCAGCAGGCGCCGGTGGAGCGGGCCGAGGAGGGCGGTGCCGAGGATCGCGAGGAGGACGGGGGTGACGGCCGTCTTGAAGACGACGCAGAGCCAGACGAGGACGGCGGCGACCCCGGCGGCGAGCAGCAGGACGACGCACCAGGCGGCGAACCGGCGGGCGGGTTCGGGGAGCAGGGGCTCGGGAGGGAGGGGCGCTGGGCTCGGCTGCACCCGACCACCGGACCACGTCGGCGGGCGTGGCGTCGCGCGCTGGCGGGCCGTCCGGGTGACGGCCCGTCAGTGACGGCGTACCGCTCGCCGACCCCTTCCGGCACCCCTCACGCCGGCACCACTCACGCGCCTCTCCCCGTACCGCCTATTCGCCCATTCCGTGGACCGCCGGGATCGTGCCGAGGCGGCCGGCCTGGAAGTCCTCGAAGGCCTGGCGCAGTTCGGCCTGGGTGTTCATGACGAACGGGCCGTAGTGGGCCATGGGCTCGCGGATCGGCTGCCCGCCGAGGAGGACGACCTCCAGGTCCGGGGTGTTGCCGTCCTGCTTCTCGTCGGCGCGGACGGTGAGCGAGCCCCCCTTGCCGAAGACGGCGGTCTGTCCGGTGTGGACCGGCCGCCGGTCGGTGCCGACGGTGCCGCGGCCGGCGAGCACGTACGCGAGGCCGTTGAAGTCCTCGCGCCAGGGCAGGCTGATCTCGGCGCCGGGGCGCAGGGTGGCGTGGATCATCGTGATCGGGGTGTGGGTGATGCCGGGGCCCTGGTGGCCGTCGAGCTCGCCGGCGATGACGCGGAGCAGCGCGCCGCCGTCGGGGGTGGTGAGCAGCTGGACCTGGCCGCCGCGGATGTCCTGGTAGCGGGGGGCCATCATCTTGTCGGAGGCGGGCAGGTTCACCCACAGCTGGAGGCCGTGGAAGAGGCCGCCGCTGACGACGAGGGACTCCGGCGGGGCCTCGATGTGGAGGAGGCCGGAGCCGGCGGTCATCCACTGGGTGTCGCCGTTGGTGATGGTGCCGCCGCCGCCGTTGGAGTCCTGGTGGTCGAAGGTCCCGTCGATGATGTAGGTGACGGTCTCGAAGCCGCGGTGGGGGTGCCAGGGCGTGCCCTTGGGCTCTCCGGGCGCGTACTCCACCTCACCCATCTGGTCCATCATGATGAACGGGTCGAGGTACTGGTAGTTGATCCCGGCGAACGCACGGCGCACCGGGAAGCCCTCGCCCTCGAAGCCCGAGGGGGCCGTGGTGACGGCGAGCACGGGGCGGGAGACGGCGTCGGCGGGGGCGGCGACGCGCGGCAGGGTGAGCGGGTTCTCGACAGTCACAGCGGGCATGACCGGACCTCCTAGGTGCGACCTTGTACGACCACTTTAGTTGAACACTGAACTTTCTGCCACCCAGAACGCGGCCCCGTTCCGTCTCATTCCCGGGCGCCTCGTCCGGACGGCCGAAAGTCGCCCACTCGTCCGAGTGAGCCACGGCTCCACACCCCCGGCCACTCGGGCACGCTGTCTCCGCCGGGCGGACCTCCCGGCCCCCGACGGCCCCTGAAGGAGCCCGCATGCCGTACTACCCGGAGAACCTCACGTACTCGAAGGACCACGAGTGGGTGGAGGTGACGGGCGACCGGCGCGTGCGCGTCGGCGTCACCGACTACGCGCAGACGCAGCTCGGCGACATCGTCTTCGTGGACGCCCCCGAGGTGGGCCGCGACGTCGAGGCGGGAGAGCCGTTCGGCACCCTGGAGTCGGTCAAGTCGGTGAGCGAGCTGTACGCGCCCGTCTCCGGCCGGGTGACGGTCAAGAACCCCGAGCTCGACAGCGAGCCCGAGCTGATCAACACCGACCCGTACGGCGACGGCTGGATCATCGAGATCGAGACGCCCGGCACCGGGGCGCCGACGGGCCTGCTCGACGCCGCGCAGTACAGGGACCACATCGCGGCGGAATCGGAGTAGGCCCCACGAGGAACGGGCGGGCCCGGCGCCCCTCAGGGGTCACCGGGCCCGCCCGTTCGCATCCGCGCGTACGCGCCCGTCAGCCGTACATCCGCCGCATCGCGAAGTCGACCATCTGCTCCACGGCCTTCGCGTCGAAGACCATGCGGTGGTCGCCCTCCATGTCCAGGACGAAGCCGTAGCCGGTCGGCAGCAGGTCGATCACCTCGGCGCCGGTGATCACGAAGTACTTCGACTCCTTGCCCGCGTACCGCCGCAGCTCCTTCAGCGAGGTGAACATCGGGATGACCGGCTGCTGGGTGTTGTGCAGGGCCAGGAAGCCGGGGTTGTCGCCGCGCGGGCAGTAGACCTTCGAGGTCGCGAAGATCTGCTGGAAGTCCTCGGCGGCCAGCGTGCCGGTCGTGAAGGCGCGCACGGCGTCCGCGAGGGAGGGCGGCGAGGGCTCCGGGTACAGCGGAGGCTGCTGCTGGGCGTACCCACCGGGGACACCGCCCTGCATGCCACCCTGCATACCGCCCTGCGGCGCGTACTGCCCCTGCTGGGGCGGGGCGTACTGCTGCTGGGCACCCGGGTTCTGCTCGTAGCCGTACATGGGGGCCAGCCTATCGAGCGGCGGGCCGCGGGGAAGTCGCACGGGCGCCTCTCGCACTGTTCTTCGCACCTCACGAACTCTCTTGCTAGGTTCGCGGAAGCAATTCGTCCACCACGGGGGTGACAGATGGCGCTCGACGCCAGATGGCAGGAAATCATCGGTGAACAGCCGGCCGCGATGAGCCTCGCGGGGCTCGCCGCCCCGGACGGCGGAGGCGGCGGCGGAACCGACCTCAAGGCCGATGCGGGCCCCTGGCACAGCGCCGGAAACACCGCGGGCGAACTGAGGACCTCCACCTCGAACTCGGTCACCGACCTGGACACGGCCAACGAGGGCGTCAGCGGCTCCACCGCCGGCTTCGACTCCTCCGCCGCGCTCACCGAGATCCTCGGCACCTGGAAGACCCGCCTCACCGCCGTCCGCGACGAGTGCGGCCGGCTCGAAGGCGCCCTCAAGGCCGCCGGACGCGACTTCGGCGAGCGCGAGGAGGACACCAGGCAGAGGGTGGCCGCCGAGGGCGCCCGGCAGTCCGGCCAGTCCGGCCAGAAGAAGGAGGGCTGATCCCGCCATGCCCACCTGGCAGCAGCTGCGCGACGCGAAGCTGAACGAGTACACCGACGCCGCCGACGGCTGGGGCAAGGTCAGCTCCCGCGCCAACGCGGACAAGGACCGCGTGGACAACGGCATGTTCGCGAAGATCCACGCCACCCAGAAGGGCGAGACGGCGGACAGGGCGGGCGCCGACGTCCAGCAGCTCTCCCGCAACTACCAGTACCTGCACACGGAGTGCGGCCTGATCCGTACGGCGCTCAACGGGCTCGCCAGCGAACTCGCCGCGCCGCAGAAGAAGTTGAAGCAGGCGCTGGAGGACGCGGAGAACCTGAAGTTCACCGTGAACCCCGACGGGACGGTCACCTACCCGACCCAGTCCTTCGTCCTCGCCCCCGGCACCAACACCGCCGAGCACGGCGCACCCGTCCCGCTCGCGCCCGGAAAGGGCGAAGGCGTCGGCAGCGCGGACGCCAACAAGGGCAAGGCCGAGGACATCGCCC
The DNA here is from genome assembly GCF_040613865.1 of Streptomyces sp. NPDC006197. Classification (NCBI taxonomy): domain Bacteria; kingdom Bacillati; phylum Actinomycetota; class Actinomycetes; order Kitasatosporales; family Streptomycetaceae; genus Streptomyces; species Streptomyces sp. NPDC006197. The sequence continues at coordinate 84,925 of NZ_JBEXSZ010000006.1, forward strand.
AGCGCATCGGCGACGCCGTCCGCGAGGCCGGCGAGATCGACAGCCGCTACGCCGCCGCCCTGCGCAGGCTCAAGGCCGGTCCGGGCCTGACGGTCAGCGACGCGGACCTCGTCGACGCCGCCGCCGACACCAAGGCGCTCCAGAGCGCGGCCGGGACGTACGCGGACGACGACAAGATCCCGCACGGCAAGTCCCCCAAGGAGAACGCCGCCTGGTGGAACGGGCTGTCCCAGGAGCAGCGTGACGAGTACGCGACGCTCTACCCGGCCTCCGTCGGCGCCCTCGACGGCCTGCCGTCCTCGGTCCGCGACGACGCCAACCGCATGGTGTTCGCGGAGACCGGGGCGCAGATCCGGACGGATCTGGCCAAGCCCGCGCCGAACCAGTACATACCGAACCCCAGCGGCTCCTACCCGGCGGTCGTCCTCAGCCCCGAGTACAAGGAGTGGCAGAAGAACCAGGAGACGCTGAAGAACCAGCTCAAGGGCGTCGAAGCGATCGAGGCCCGCTTCGCCGCCACGGGCAAGGAGGGCCTCCCCGAGGCCTATCTCCTCGGCTACGACAAGAACGGCATCGGCCGGGCGATCATCGCCAACGGCAACCCCGACACCGCCGACCACACCGCCGTCTACGTACCGGGCACGAAGACGAACCTGAGCAACGAGTTCGGCGACGACATCAACCGGATGACGGAGACGTGGCTGGAGGCCTCGAAGATGGCACCGGGCCAGAACGTCTCCACCATCACCTGGTTCGGCTACGAGGCTCCGCAGTCCCTCGCCCCCGACGCCATGCAGAAGGACTTCGCGTACGACGGCTCCCCCAAGCTGCTCCAGTTCATGGACGGCCTGGAGACCGTGCAGGGCGGCGCCGACAAGAGCCACACCACGATCATCGGGCACAGCTACGGCTCCACGGTGGTCGGCGACGCCTCCAACAAGGGCGATCTGGCGGCCGACGACATCGTGGCGGTCGGCAGCCCCGGCATGCTGACCGGCAAGGCCGAGGACCTGGACGTCGGCAAGGACCACGTCTGGTCCGAGGCGGCGACGAGCGACGTGGTGCCGGCGGCCGGCAAGGTCGCCGGGCTCGGCGGCTACACGTGGGGCGTCGAGACCTGGAACGGCGTCCCGTTCAACGCCGGGTACGTGCAGACCGTGCCCTCCGACGAACTGTTCGGCGCCCACCGGATGGACGTCGACACCAGCGGACACAGCGACTACTGGACCCGGGACTCGGAGAGTCTCAAGAACCAGTCGAAGGTCGTGGCAGGCCGGTACGACAAGGTGAACGAGGACTGATGAACTCCAGCGACCGACAGACCCCCACAGCCCCGGCGCGCCGCCGCGCACGGCGCCCGGCCGCGCTCGGCGCCCTCCTCCTCTGCCTCACCACCCTCGCGACGGGATGTTCCATGAGCGACGCCGACGACCTCGGCTACACCCCCACGACCCTCGACGTCGACGACGCCAGGACCCGGACGAAGGAGCTCTCCAGCGAGATCTTCGACATGATCGGCCTGCCCCAGGGCAAGACGACCCCGGGCGGCGCGGGTGCCTCCGTGTGCCAGGAGGACCGCGAGCACCTCTTCTCGATCCGCCACCCGTGGTCCCTCTACGACGTCTCCGAGGACGAGCTGAAGCAGGGCTTCGAGCGGCTTCACCAGGCGCTGCCGGCCAAGGGGTGGAAGATCGTCTCGTACGGCCCGAACAACAGCAAGGCCAGGACCCTCGAACTCACGGCGGACAAGGAGAACGAGCACTTCGCCGTCAACGCCGAGCTGTGGGTCGGCAGCAAGGACCCGAAGCAGAAGAACCTGATCGCCGTCACCGTCGTCTCCGGCTGCTTCCGCGCCCCGGAGGGCACCGACCTGACGAACCTGTACTGACCGGCCCGTACCGACCGGACACCGACCCGGGGCGTGCGGCTCGCGTCACAGATGCCCGGACAGGGGTTGCCGTTATTACCCGTGGGTAGCATCATCGTAGAGAACGTGAGCTACTCACGGGTAGTACGCGTACGAGGAATCCGCCTCCCCGAGCCTTTACGGAGCCGTCGCCATGGGGCACTACAAGTCGAATCTCCGCGACATCGAGTTCAACCTCTTCGAGGTCCTCGGCCGCGACAAGGTGTACGGCACCGGGCCGTTCGAGGAGATGGACGTCGAGACCGCCAAGAGCATCCTCGACGAGATCCGCCGTCTCGCCGAGAACGAGCTCGCGGAGTCCTTCGCCGACGCCGACCGCAACCCGCCGGTCTTCGACCCGGAGACCAACACCGCCCCCGTGCCGGCCTCGTTCAAGAAGTCCTACAAGGCCTTCATGGACTCCGAGTACTGGCGCCTCGGCATCCCCGAGGGCATCGGCGGCACCGTCTCCCCGCGCTCCCTCGTCTGGGCCTACGCGGAGCTGCTGCTCGGCTCGAACCCGGCCGTCTGGATGTACTCCTCCGGCCCGGCGTTCGCCGGCGTCCTCTACAACGAGGGCAACGAGGCGCAGAAGAAGATCGCGCAGATCGCGGTCGAGAAGCGCTGGGGCTCCACCATGGTCCTCACCGAGCCCGACGCCGGCTCGGACGTCGGCGCCGGCCGCACCAAGGCCGTGCAGCAGGAGGACGGCTCCTGGCACATCGAGGGCGTCAAGCGCTTCATCACCTCCGGCGAGCACGACATGGAGGAGAACATCCTCCACTACGTCCTCGCCCGCCCCGAGGGCGCCGGCCCCGGCACCAAGGGCCTGAGCCTCTTCCTCGTCCCGAAGTACGAGTTCGACTGGGAGACCGGCGAGCTGGGCGCGCGCAACGGCGTCTACGCCACCAACGTCGAGCACAAGATGGGCCTCAAGGCCTCCAACACGTGCGAGATGACCTTCGGCGACCAGCACCCCGCCAAGGGCTGGCTGATCGGCGACAAGCACGACGGCATCCGCCAGATGTTCCTCATCATCGAGTTCGCCCGCATGATGGTCGGCACGAAGGCGATCTCCACCCTCTCCACGGGCTACCTCAACGCCCTGGAGTACGCCAAGGAGCGCGTCCAGGGCACCGACCTGGCCAACTTCATGGACAAGGCCGCGCCCAAGGTCACCATCACGCACCACCCCGACGTCCGCCGCTCGCTGATGACGCAGAAGGCGTACGCCGAGGGCATGCGCTCCCTCGTCCTCTACACGGCCTCCGTGCAGGACGAGATCGCGATCAAGGAAGCGGCCGGCGAGGACGCCAAGGCGCTCCACGGCCTGAACGACCTGCTCCTGCCGATCGTGAAGGGCTACGGCTCCGAGAAGGGCTACGAGCAGCTCGCGCAGTCGCTCCAGACCTTCGGCGGCTCCGGCTTCCTCCAGGAGTACCCGATCGAGCAGTACATCCGGGACGCCAAGATCGACACCCTCTACGAGGGCACCACGGCCATCCAGGGCCAGGACTTCTTCTTCCGCAAGATCGTCCGCGACCAGGGCGCCTCCCTGAACGCGCTGTCCGAGGAGATCAAGAAGTTCCTCGCGGTCGGCACCGGCGGCGAGGAGCTGGCCGGCGCCCGCGACGCGCTCGCCAAGGCCGCCGTCGACCTGGAGGGCATCGTCGGCAAGATGATCACCGACCTCACCGCCACCGGCGAGGACGTCAAGAACATCTACAAGGTCGGCCTCAACACCACCCGCCTGCTGCTCGCCTCCGGCGACGTCGTCGTCGGCTACCTGCTCCTCAAGGGCGCGGCCGTCGCCGCCGAGAAGCTGGCCGCCGGCGCCACCGGCAAGGACGTCGCCTTCTACCAGGGCAAGATCGCGGCCGCGAAGTTCTTCGCCGCCAACGTCCTGCCCGGCGTCTCCGCCGAGCGCGCGCTGGCCGAGGCCGTCGACGGCTCGCTGATGGACCTGGACGAGGCCGCGTTCTGAGACGCGCCTCGCTCTGACCGAACGGCCCGTCCCCGGGGAGGGGGGCGGGCCGTTCTCGCTGCCCGGGGACGGGCCCCGGTCCCTTTTCCGGGGTCCCGTATTCGTATTCCGGTCCCTGCGTAAGGTGGCTCCATGAGCAGCGCAGCTTCCCGTCCCACCGCCGGCCCCTTCGACCGCGGCCACACCGACGACCTGATGGCCTTCCTGACGGCCTCCCCCTCGCCGTACCACGCGGTGGCGAGCGCCGCCTCCCGCCTGGAGAAGGCCGGCTTCCGCAAGGTCGAGGAGACCGCGGCCTGGGACGGGACGTCCGGCGGGAAGTACGTGATCCGCGGCGGCGCGATCATCGCCTGGTACGTGCCGGAGGGCGCCACCGCCCACACCCCGTACCGGATCGTCGGCGCCCACACCGACTCCCCCAACCTGCGCGTCAAGCCGCAGCCCGACATGGGCGCCCAGGGCTGGCGCCAGGTCGCCGTCGAGATCTACGGCGGGACCCTGCTCAACACCTGGCTCGACCGCGACCTCGGCCTCGCCGGCCGCCTCACCCTCCGCGACGGCAGCCACCGCCTCGTCAACGTCGACCGGCCGCTGCTGCGCGTCCCGCAGCTCGCCATCCACCTCGACCGCCAGGTCAACGACGGCCTCAAGCTCGACCGCCAGCGCCACATGCAGCCCATCTGGGGCATCGGCCAGGTCCACGAGGGCGACCTGATCTCCTTCGTCGCCGCCGAGGCCGGCGTCGACGCCGAGGACGTCAGCGGCTGGGACCTCATGGTCCACGCCGTCGACGCCCCCGCCTACCTCGGCCGCGACCGCGAGCTCCTCGCCGGCCCGCGCATGGACAACCTGATCTCCGTCCACGCCGGCGTCGCCGCGCTCGCCTCCCTCGCGGGCCGCGACGACCTCCCGTACATCCCGGTCCTCGCCGCCTTCGACCACGAGGAGAACGGCTCCGAGGCCGACACCGGCGCCCAGGGCCCCCTCCTCGGCAACGTCCTGGAGCGCTCGGTCTACGCCCGCGGCGGCTCCTACGAGGACCGGGCCCGCTCCTTCGCCGGCACGGTCTGCCTCTCCTCCGACACCGGCCACGCCGTCCACCCCAACTACGCGGAGCGCCACGACCCGACGCACCACCCGCGCGTCAACGGCGGCCCGATCCTCAAGGTGAACGTCAACCAGCGGTACGCCACCGACGGCAGCGGCCGCGCGGTCTTCGCCGCCGCCTGCGAGAAGGCGGGGGTGCCCTGGCAGTCCTTCGTCTCCAGCAACGACATGCCCTGCGGCACCACGATCGGCCCGATCACGGCCGCCCGGCACGGCATCACGACCGTCGACATCGGCGTCGCGATCCTCTCCATGCACAGCGCCCGCGAACTCTGCGGCGCGGACGACCCGTACCTCCTCGCGAACGCCCTGGTGGCGTTCCTGGAGGGCTGAGCCCCCGCCCGCGCGTCGCGCGAAACATCCGCGAAAGCCCCCGCCTGGCAGCGTCGTCCCCATGCATCGTCATGAGGGCCCCTCGCAGGGGAAGTTCGCCGTCGCACTCACCGCCGCCGCCGTGCTCGCCACGGCGGCGGCGGGCGTGTTGATCGACCGGTACGACGACCGGCCGCCGTGGGCCACGGACATCGCCTACGAGGGCGGCTACCTCCAGGCCGTACGCATCGTGAAGTGGCGCGCCCTGCGCGAGGGCGAGTGCGCGCTCATGGAGCGGCAGGGCATAGGCGGCGAGCGGGCCGTGCACGACCCGGCGGCCTGGGTGGAGGGGTGCCTGGACGGGGCCGCGGGGCACCCGTCCAGGAACCAGGGGATCGTGCGCTGACCAGGGCCTGTCCGGCCCTGATCCGCCGGACAGGCCCTAGCCGTCCATGCCCGCGAGGATCAGCGGCAGCCGGGCGGCGCCGGCGGCCGTGACCTTCACCGGGACGCCCCAGTCCTGCTGGTGGACGTGGCAGGCCGGGTACTCGTTGGCCGGGTCGTCGTCGCAGGACGCGGCCATCGCGGACACGTGCAGCACGCCCTCGCTGACCTCCGGGTTCAGGTCCAGCTCCCGGAAGAGGTCCGTCCCGGTGCCCTCGCCGCCGAGCAGCAGCTCCGGCGGGGTCGAGGAGACCAGGAGGCGGGTCGAGGGACCGTACCGCTCGTCCAGCTTCTGCCCGGTCGGCGCCTGGAAGACGACGTCGAGCCGGAGCCGGCCCGGGGCGACCTCGGTGGCCTCGCGCTGCGTGCGGTGGGCGACCGCCTCGACCTGGACGGCCTCCTCCGGCAGCCGCAGCCGGGTCAGCCGGTGCCGGGCGGACTCGACGACCACGATGTCACCGCCGACGAGGACCGCGTCGCTGGGCTCGCGCAGATCGGTGGCGAGGGTGGTGACCTCGCCGGTGGCGGGGTCGAAGCGGCGCAGGGCGTGGTTGTACGTGTCGGAGACGGCGACCGAGCCGTCGGGCAGCGCGGTCACGCCCAGCGGGTGCTGGAAGAGGGCCTGGTCGGCGGCGCCGTCGCGGTGACCGAAGTCGAAGAGCCCGGTCCCGACGGCGGTGTGCACGACTCCCTCGGTGTCGACCCAGCGCAGGGCGCTGGTCTCGGAGTCGGCGACCCACAGCCGGTCCTCGGTGGCCGCGAGCCCGGAGGGCTGCGCGAACCAGGCCTCGGCGGCGGGCCCGTCGACGAGCCCCTCGTTCGTCGTCCCGGCCGCGACCTCGACGGTCTCCGTCTCCGGGTCGTACGTCCACAACTGGTGCACACCGGCCATGGCGATCCACACCTTGCCCTGCCACCAGGCGACGTCCCACGGCGAGGAGAGGTCGACCCCGAGGGCGGGGCCGGAGGTCGGGGACCCCTGCCACCACTGCTTCCCGGTGCCGGCGACGAGCTCGATCGCCCCGCTCTCCGGGTCGTACGTGCGCAGGGCGTGGTTCACGGTGTCCGCGACGACGATCCTGCCGTCCGGCAGCGGAGCGAGCCCCTGCGGCTCCCGGAAGACGCCCTCACCGATCCGCCGCACCACGGTCTCGCCGTCCTCGGCCAGCTCGACGAGCTGGTGCCGGGTGGTGTCGGAGACCAGGAAGTGGCCGTTCGCCAGGGTGACGGCCTTCCCGGGGAACCGCAGGTCGGTCGCGACGGGCTCGGGCGCCACGTACGGCCCGTCGCCGCGCCGCAGCGTCCCCTTGGCCTCGTGCTCGGCCTCCAGCTCCTCGACGAGCGTCCGGATCGCGTTGGCGTGCCCCTCACCGGCGTGCTGGGCGACGACGTACCCCTCGGGGTCGATCACGACGAGCGTCGGCCACGCTCGCACGGCGTACTGCTTCCAGGTCGCGAGCTCCGGGTCGTCGAGCACCGGGTGGTGCACCTCGTACCGCTCGACGGCGTCGACGACGGCCTGGTGCTCGGCCTCGTGCACGAACTTCGGCGAATGCACCCCGACGATCACGAGCGTGTCGCGGTGCTTCTCCTCCAGGTCCCGCAGCTCGTCGAGGACGTGCAGGCAGTTCACACAGCAAAAGGTCCAGAAGTCGAGCAGAACGATCTTTCCTCGCAGGTCGGCGAGGGTCAGTTCTTCTCCACCCGTGTTGAGCCAGCCGCCCTTGCCGATCAGCTCGGGGGCACGGACACGGGCACGGCGGGGCGCGTGGGTGGGCGCGGAGTCGTTCATGGTTCAAGGGTGCCGTACGGGTGGAAAACGGGGGCCGGGTGGGGGGCGGGGGCGTGTCCCGGGGCGGGGACGGCCGGGGGTGGGCGGTGGCATGGGGCGCATGACGCGTGCGGGCAGATCATCGGACTATTACGGCCGTCGGGTGAGCGGTGGGCTGCTGGTGGTGGCACTGCTCGCGCTGCCCGGGGCCGCCGCGTGGGCCGGTGGGTCCGGGGACGGGGCCCTGCGGATGACCGTCACCGTGGACGGACGCTCCGACAGTGCCGAGCGGCCGCCGGCGGTACGGGTCGGGGCGCAGGTCGTGAAGCGGTACTGGTTGGAGAACCTGGGCGAGGCGCATGTGTACGGGGTACGAGTCGTCGATCCCGGCGTGCCCGACGGGGCCGTACGGTGCCCCCGGCAGCAGCTCGCCGGGCTCGGGGAGATGGAGTGCGTCGCCCGTTTCCGCGCCCTGCCCGGGGTGCGCCTCGCCACCGCGCGGGCCCGGGGGGACGTCCCCTCCCTCGACGTGCTGAGCAGCGCGACCGCCCGCTCCGGGTACGTCGGCGTCGCCGGAGGCCTCACGCTCACCGAGCGGGTCGCGGTCGGGGGCGGCCGGGCCGCCGTCACCTACACCGTGGCCAACCGGGGCAACCGGCCCCTCCACGCCGTGCGCGTCGAGGACACCGCCCTGCGGCTCGGCCCCGGCGCCGTCGACTGCGGCGGGCGCACCGGGACCGTGGCCCTGCTCCCGCCGGGCGCCTCGGCCCGCTGCACGGCCACCGTCCGGCGCCCGCCGGGCACCCACCGCAGCACCGGCCTCGCCACCGGCAGCGACCGGGTCCCGACCCTCGACGCCGGGGGCTCCCTCGTCCCCGCGCCGACGCTCACGGCACGCTCCTCCGCCGCTTTCACCGTCCCCTCGCCGCCGCAGGGTGCGGGGGGCGGTGGGGGTAGTGGAGGGAGCGGGGGGAGTGGGGGGAGTGGGGTCTCTGGGGTGGTTGGGGGGGCCGGAGCCTCTGGGGTGGCCGGGGCTCCTGGGGTGGCTGGGGCTCCTGGGGTAGCTGGGGTGGCTGGTGCTCTTGGAGGGGCTGGGACGACGGCTGGTGCTGGGGCCGCCGGGGCTGCCGGGGCTGCCGGAGCCGCCGGCACGGGAGCCGCTGCCGCCGGGGCTGCCGGAGCCGCCGGCACAGGAGCCGCCGGAGCTGCCGGTGCCGCCGGCACTGGTGCCACTGCCGCCGGTGCCGTGGGCGTGCCGGGGGCCCCGGCGGTTTCGGGGGCCGGTCCCGGGGCCGTGCCTCCGGCCGTACCGCAAACCGCTCCGCGAACCGCTCCGCCCGCCGTGCCCCCGGCCGTACCGCGAACCGCCCCGGCCCGCGTGCCGCCGGTACCCGCCCGTACCGCCGCCCCCGTCCCCGTGGGCCCGCCGGAGACGGTGCCCGGAATCGGTGACCGGCAGCGGCAGCGGGTCGAGGCCGTGCCGGACGGCGAGGGGTTCCTGGGGCGGTTGCGGCGCCGGGCGCGGGAGGCGCACGAGTTCGGGGTCGTGACGATGCTGCTGCTTCTTCTGATCCCGGCGGCCGTCGCGGCCGCCCTGCTCGGCAGCCGGGGGAAGTGACCGTGGCCCTGTTCGAGACGCTCGTCGTCGTCCTCGGCGTCGCGCTCGTCGCCGCCCTCGCCGTCTTCGCCAAGACCCGGCTCTTCCCGCTCGGCGAGGACGAGGAACCGCGCGAGGACGTCGCCGAGTACATCGCCATGATGGTCTCGGTGCTCTACGCGGTGGTGCTCGGTCTCTGCCTGGTGTCCGTCTGGGACACCCGCTCCGACGCCGCCGACAACGCCCAGGCCGAGGCGAGCGCGCTGCACCAGACGTATCTCCTCGCGGACGCGCTCCCCGCCGCCCAGCGGCAGCCGCTGCGGGACGCGGCCCGTGCGTACGCCGATCACGTCGTCGACGTCGAGTGGCCGGCGATGGCGGAGCGCGCGCCGCTGGGCCCGTCCGGCTGGCAGCTGCTCGAACGACTGCGGAAGGCGGGCGAGGTGGGGGACTCGGCCGAGGTGCCGGAGCAGATCGCGGCCCAGGAGGTCCTGGCCCAGCTCGGCTACATCGACGACGCGCGCCGGGGCCGGGAGGCGGCGGCGCAGGAGCGGCTCTCCCCCGTGCTGTGGACGGGCCTGCTGATCGGCGGCGCGCTCACGCTCGCGTTCATGTTCCTGTTCGGGATCAGGAGGAGCGTGACGCACGTGGTGATGGTGATGGGGCTCTCCGGGTTCATCGCCTTCACCGTGCTGCTGATCCATCAGCTCGACGCGCCGTTCGGGGAGATGCTGGGCGCGTCACCGGACCCGTTCACCCGGTACTTCGGGTGAGAAGCGCCCCGGACCGGGGCACACATGGGCGCGTGAAATATCTCGTACGGGACAAGATCTTCGCGATCGGCGACGACTACTGGATCGAGGACGAGCAGGGCCGCCACGCCTTCCTCGTCGACGGCAAGGCGCTGCGGCTGCGCGACACCCTGGAGCTGAAGGGCCCCGACGGGCAGGTCCTCGTCACGCTGCGGCAGAAGATGTTCAGCCTGCGGGACGCGATGACGATCGAGCGGGACGACCAGCCGCTCGCGACCGTCCGCCGCAAGCGGCTCTCCCTGCTCCGCAACCACTACCGGGTGACGCTCGTCGACGGGACCGGACTGGACGTCAGCGGCCGGATCCTGGACCGGGAGTTCACCGTCGAGTACGAGGGTGAACTCCTGGCCCACATCTCCCGGCAGTGGTTCCACGTCCGCGAGACGTACGCGGTGAACGTGGTCCGCGAGGACGCGGACGCGGCGCTGCAGATCGCGGTCGCCGTGTGCGTCATCCGGATGGCGGAGCGGGAACGGGAGGACTGACCCGCCACCCGGAGGACCGACCTGCCGCCCGAAGGGGTCACCCCGCCTTCGTCAGCGCCTGCTCCAGGTCCGCCCAGAGGTCCTCGACGTGCTCGATGCCGACCGAGAGCCGGACCGTGCCGGCGCCGATGCCGGCCGCGGCGAGCGCCGCCGCGTCGAGCTGGTGGTGGGAGGTGGACGCCGGGTGCATGACCAGGGTCTTCACGTCGCCGAGCGAGACGCTGAGGGAGGCGAGCCGTACCGCCTCGACGAAGGTGCGGCCCGCCTCCCGGCCGCCCGCGAGGTCGACCGAGACCACCCCGCCGCCGCCGGCGGGCAGCAGGCGTGCGGCGATCGCCCGGTCCGGGTGGCTCGCGAGGGCCGGGTGGCGGACGGCCCGGACCGCCGGGTGCGTTTCGAGCCGGGCGGCGAGTTCGGCGGCGCTGGCGCACTGGCGCTCCATGCGCAGGGACAGGGTCTGCATGCCGCGCAGGGTGAGCCAGGCGGCGAACGGGTCGGTGGACGCGCCCTGTTCGACGGAGTGGTGGCGGACCCTGCCGTACAGCTCGGGGTCCTTGAAGACGGCGATGCCGCCGAGGACGTCCGCGTGCCCGGCCAGGTACTTGGTGGCGGAGTGGACGACGATGTCGGCGCCGTGGTCGAGGGGGCGGCAGAGCAGCGGGGAGGCGAAGGTGTTGTCGACGGCGACGGGGACCCCGGCCTCGGCGGCGACGGCGGCGAGCGCGGGCAGGTCGGCGACGCGGGTGGTGGGGTTGGCGATGGTCTCCAGGTAGAGGAGCCGGGTCTCGGGGCGCAGGGCCGCCCGCACCTCCTCCGGGTCGGTGCCGGAGACGTACGTGACGTGGACGCCCCAGCGGGTGGCGAGGTCGGTGAGGACCGCGTACGTGCCGCCGTACAGGCAGGTCTGGGCGATGACGTGGTCGCCGCTGGAGAGCAGGCCGAGGAGGACGGCGTTGATGGCGCCCATGCCGGAGGCGAAGGACCGGGCGGCGGCTCCGCCCTCCAGGCGGGCGACGGCGTCCTCCAGGGTGCGGACGGTGGGGTTGCCGAGGCGGGAGTAGAGGAAGGCGTCCGGCGAGGTGAAGCCCTCGGCGAGGGCGTCGGCCGAGTCGAAGGCGAAGACGTGGCCCTGGTGCAGGGGCACGCCGAGGGGCCTGCTGCCCGTGATCTCGACGTGCGGCGGGTGGACGGCGAGGGTTTCGGGGCGGGGGGACGCGGGACGGGGGGACGCGGGTTCGGCGTGGGTCATGAACTCAGTCTGCGGAAAGGCCGTTTGTCTTCCCAGGTCCAATCCCGGCGGATTGGATCTGACCTTGCGTCCCGTGGGCCGCCACGAAAACATGCGGGGGGGAAGAAGGCCGCGCGGCGAGCACGATCGAGAACGACCCGGAGCCGGAGAGATGCACACCCAGGTGACACCGTTCGACCTCCGGGCGTGGCAGGAGGGGAACCGGCACGATCACCGGGCCGGCTGGAAGGGGGTCTCGCCGGAGTTCGGCGAGATCACGCTGACCTGCCCCCTTCCCCGTACCTCTCCCGAGTCGATCGTCTCGGAGGTGCGCGGCGGCCTCCTGCCGACCGCTTCCTTCGAGGCGCGCGGGGCGCACGTCGAGGGGATCGGGCTGCCGACCCTCAACCGCTTCACGCTGCGGGTCGGCGACCGGATGGTGTACGTGACGCGGAACCGTTTCGGCGTCACGTCGGAGCAGCGGGCCCTGGCGATGCGGTACGCGGGCGACCACTACCGGCTCGCCGCCCTCGACAAGCGTTGCTACGTCCTGACCCGCGCCGCCGACGAGGAGGATCCCGGCGTCACGATCACCGTCCGCGAGACCGGGCGCGGCAAGGGCCGCAGGCTCTCCGTGCACGTCGGGGGGCGTGCCGAGGGCGGGGACCTCGCCCTCGGCCTGATCTTCGCCGGTGTCGACCGCTCCGCCCTGACCCGGATCGGCGCGGTGAGGGCGGGGCTCTCCCGGGCCACCCACTTCTGGACCGAGTCCCAGTACTGAGGCCGCCCGTCGGGTCCCGGGCTGGTCGGGGCCCGGGCGTGGCGGATGCGGGCCTCAGACCCGGCGGGCGGGCCTCGGGGCCCGGCTCAGGCCCGGCGGGTGGGTCTCAGGCCCGGCGGTTGCGTGGCGTTGCGACTCCGAGCACCCGGTCCTTGAGCGCCGGGAACTCCTCCCGGGTCGTCCGGACCTTCGCCGGGTCGAGGACGACCCGCAGGATCTCCTCGTCCGGGCCGGCCTCCGCGAGGGTCTCGCCCCAGGGGTCGACGACGATCGAGTGCCCGGCCTGCTCCACGCCCGCGTGGGTGCCGGCGGTGCCGCAGGCGAGGACGTACGCCTGGTTCTCGACGGCCCTGGCCCGGGCCAGGAGGGTCCAGTGGGCGCGGCGGCGGGCGGGCCAGCCGGCCGGGACGACGAAGGCCTGGGCGCCCGCGTCGACGAGGCCGCGGAAGAGTTCGGGGAAGCGCAGGTCGTAGCAGGTGCCGACGCCGACGGTGAGGTGCGGCAGGTCGACGGTGACGAGGTCCTCCCCGGCGGCCATCAGCACGGCCTCGCCCTTGTCGAAGCCGAAGCGGTGGATCTTCCGGTAGGAGGCGACGAGTTCGCCGTCGGGGGAGAGGACGAGCGAGGTGTTGTAGAGGGCGCCGCCCTCCGCCTCGACGAAGGAGCCGGCGTGCAGCCAGACCCCGGCGTCGCGGGCGGCCTCCGCCATCGCCCGGTGGGTGGGGCCGTTCAACGGCTCGGACTCGGCGGCGAAGAGGTCGGACGCGAAGGCGCCGACGGTCCACAGTTCCGGCAGGACCACGAGGTCGGAACGGCCGGATTCCTCCCGTACGAGACGCGCCGCACGGGCGCGACGGGCATCGACCGGTTCGTCCGGGTCTACCGCGATCTGGATCAGCGAGGCGCGCACACTACCACCGTCCTGGCATTCGAGCCGTCAACACCGGCCTACGATCGTCACACGAAAGCACTGCCGGGGTGCCTTCGGGCAGCGTAACTTAGCGTCCGAGCCTCCCACCCAGTCGTGTTTTCAGCCCGCGCACCGAAGAACCGCCGAGGGGTCCCGTGACCGTCCATCCCAGCCTCCAGAACTACGCCGACGCCTGGACCCATTCCATCGAGGCGATAGCCGAGCTGGTGCAGCCGCTCGTGGAGGGCGAGTGGAACCGGCCGACCCCGTGCATCGGCTGGTCGGTGCGGGACATCGTCTCCCATGTGATCGGCATGGAGACGGAGATGCTCGGCGATCCGCGGCCGATCCACTCCCTGCCCCGCGACCTGTACCACGTGCGCAGTGACTTCGCCCGCTACATGGAGGTCCAGGTCGATGTGCGGCGGCACCACACCGCCCCGGAGATGACCTCGGAGCTGGAGTACATCCTCATCCGGCGGGCCCGCCAGCTCCGCAACGAGAACCGCTCCCCCGAGCATCTGATCCGCGCTCCCCTCGGCGCCGAGCAGTCCCTCGAACTGGCCTACCGGGATCGGGCCTTCGACGTGTGGGTGCACGAGCAGGACCTGCGGACGGCGCTGGGCGTGCCGGGGAACCTGGACTCGGCCGGGGCGCTCGTGGCCCGGGACGTGCTCCTGGAAGCGCTGCCGGACGTGGTCGCCAAGGACGCCGGGGCGCCCCCGTCCTCGGCGGTGGTGCTCGACGTGACCGGTCCGGTGGAGTTCCTGCGGACGGTACGGGTGGACGCGGAGGGCCGCGGTTCGATTGACGGCGCGCCGTCGCTGGGCCCCGCGGTGACGCTGGCGACGGACTGGGAGACGTTCGTCCGCCTCGCCTGCGGCCGGGTCCGGCCGGCCGAGGTGGCCGACCGGGTCAAGACCGAGGGCGACGCGGACCTGGCGGCGGCGATCCTGGGCAACTTCGCGGTGACGCCCCGGTAGACGTGCCGGTAGACGTACCGATGGATCGCGGCACTCTCTATACGGGGACGTGCACGGCCTCGACGCGGCTGGCGACGAGCCGTTCCCGTTCCCTGCGGTGGGTGCGGGCCTTGAGGCGGAGGATCTGCACGACGCCGAGCGCCTCCAGGACGAAGACCGAGGAGAACGCGATCCGGTAGTCGTCGCCGGTCGCGTCGAGCAGCACGCCGACGGCGAGCAGCGTCGTCATCGAGGCGACGAAGCCGCCCATGTTGACGATGCCCGAGGCGGTGCCCTGACGCTCCGGCGGGTTGGCCGGGCGGGCGAAGTCGAAGCCGATCATCGAGGCCGGTCCGCAGGCGCCGAGGACCAGGCAGAGGGTGACCAGCAGCCACATCGGCGCGTGGTCGCCGGGGTACGCGAGGGTCGTGCCCCACAGCAGGGCGGTGGCCGCGACCGTACCGAGGGCGAGCGGGGCGCGGGCCGCGTGGTGGCGGGCGATGATCTGCCCGTACGCGAGGCCGACGGCCATGTTCGACAGCACGACCAGGGTGAGCAGCGTCCCGGCGGTGGACCGGGTCAGGCCCTGCGCCTCGACGAGGAACGGCAGGCCCCAGAGCAGCAGGAACACCATGGCGGGGAACTGGGTGGTGAAGTGCACCCACATGCCGAGCCGGGTGCCGGGCTCCCGCCAGGACTCGGCGATCTGGCGGCGGACGAAGGCGGCACCCGCGTGCCTGGCGGGCTCCGGTTCGTACCCCTCGGGGTGGTCCTTGAGGAAGAGCAGCAGCAGGACGAGGACGAGGACGCCGGCGAAGGAGCTGCCGACGAAGGTGGCCGTCCAGCCGAGGCCGTGCAGGGCGCGGGCGATGAAGACGGTGGAGACGAGGTTGCCGGCCATGCCGATGAGACCGGCGAGCTGGGCGATCAGCGGGCCGCGGCGGGCGGGGAACCAGCGGCTGCCGAGCCGCAGGACGCTGATGAAGGTCATGGCGTCGCCGCAGCCGAGGAGGGCGCGGGAGGCGAGCGCCGTGCCGTACGAGGGGGAGAGCGCGAAGCCCAGCTGGCCGACGGTGAAGAGCACGACGCCGAGGGCCAGGACCTTCTTGGTGCCGAGCCGGTCGACCAGGAGGCCGACGGGTATCTGCATGCCGGCGTAGACGAGCAGCTGGAGGATGGAGAAGGTGGAGAGCGCCGAGGCGTTGACGTCGAAGCGGTCGGCGGCGTCGAGGCCGGCGACGCCCAGGGACGTACGGAAGATGACGGCGACGAAGTAGACGGCGACGCCGACGCCCCAGACGAGGGCGGCGCGGCGGCCGCCGGGCGGATCGTCGGGCAGGCTGACCGGGCTCATCGGTCCTCACCCCGGACCAGGACCTTGACCCAGCTGAGGTGCTGGCGGACGCAGTGCGCGGCGCCCTCGACGTCGCCGGCCTTGATGCGGTCGAGGATCTCGGCGTGCTCGGTGATGTTCTTGGCGACGCGGTCGGGCTGGGACTGCATCACGGCGACGCCCATGCGCAGCTGGCGGTCGCGGAGCTGGTCGTAGAGGCGGACGAGGATCTGGTTGCCGGCGTGCTTGACGATCTCGGCGTGGAAGCAGCGGTCGGTGACGGCGACCTCGGCGAGGTCACCGGCCTCGGCGCGGCGCTTCTGCTCCTCCAGGAGCTCTTCGAGGCGGGCGATCAGGGTGGCGGGCGCGGGCACGGCCCGGCGGACGGCGAACTCCTCGACGAGCAGCCGGGTCTCGACGACGTCGGCGATCTCCTGCGCGGAGACGGCGAGGACGAGGGCGCCCTTCTTCGGGTAGAGCTTCAGCAGCCCTTCCATCTCCAGCTTGAGCAGTGCCTCGCGGACGGGGGTCCTGGACACCCCGACGGCCTGGGCGAGTTCGCCCTCGGTGAGGAGGGTCCCTCCCTCGTAGCGCCGGTCGAGTACGGCCTGCTTGACGTGCATGTAGACGCGGTCGGCCGCGGGGGGCTGCTTGGTGGGCAGGGGGGCGGGACCGGCTGGCGCTGATGGCATGCGCACAGCATAGATACAACAGAGGTGCAACAGACAGCCGCGTCCGCATCCTGGACCCCTTACCGGAGCCGGAAGTCGTAGTAGTCCTCGCCGCCGACGAGTACGGAGGTGAAGCACACCGGGAGGCCGTCGGGCCGGCGCGCGACCTCCTGGGAGGTGCGGCGGGTGAAGCCGAGCGAGAGCCCGGGGACGAACGGGTCCTCGCCGTCGGCATCGTGCGCCGCGAGGCCCTCCAGCAGCTCGTCGGCGGGGGCGCGGAACACGTCGGCGCCCGCCAGAAGCACCCGCGTCGTGGTGTCCCGCCCCTCCCCCGGCCACCACAGCTCGACGGCCGTGACGGTGTCCCGCTCCTCCAGGAGCACCTCGACGCCGACTCCGTCGCAGGCGGTCGAGACCGTCACCAGGACGCGGTTCGGACGGGTGCGGACCCGAGGCTCACCCCAGGGGGAGACGGCCGCCACCGCCTCGTCGAGGGTCATGCCGAGACGTACGGGCCCGGCGCCGCGGGGCGGTTCGAGGGAGAGGTCCATGCCCCAACCCAAACATCCGGTGGCGGCTGATGCCACCACCGGATGTTTCACGTGAAACAGGCGAACCCGGCCACTACGCCCAGGTGATGAGCCTCTTCGGGTTCTCCAGGATCGCGGCGACGTCGGCCAGGAACTTGGAGCCGAGCTCGCCGTCGACCAGGCGGTGGTCGAAGGAGAGGGCCAGCGTGGTGACCTGACGCGGCTTCACCTTGCCCTTGTGGACCCACGGCTGGAGCTTGATCGCACCGACCGCGAGGATCGCGGACTCGCCGGGGTTCAGGATCGGCGTACCGGTGTCGACGCCGAAGACGCCGACGTTGGTGATGGTGAAGGTGCCGCCCTGCATCGCCGCCGGGGTCGTCTTTCCCTCGCGGGCGGTGGCGACGAGCTCGCTCAGGGACTGCGAGAGCTCGGGCAGGGTCTGGGCGTGCGCGTCCTTGATGTTCGGCACGATCAGACCGCGCGGGGTGGCCGCGGCGATGCCCAGGTTCACGTAGTGCTTGAGGACGATCTCCTGCGCCGCCTCGTCCCAGGCCGCGTTGATCTCCGGGTTGCGCTTGACCGCGACCAGGACGGCCTTGGCGATGAGGAGGAGCGGGTTGACCCGCAGGCCCGCCATGTCCTTGTCGGACTTGAGCTCCTCGACCAGCTTCATCGTGCGCGTGATGTCGAAGGTCACGAACTCGGTGACGTGCGGGGCGGTGAAGGCCGAACCGACCATCGCCGCCGCCGTGGCCTTCCGCACGCCCTTGATGGGCACACGGGTCTCCCGGGCGTCGGACGCCACGGCCGGCGCGGCGGCGGGCGCCGCGACCGGTGCCGGTGCCGCCACGGGCGCGGGGGCCTCGACGACCGGGGCGGGCGCCGGGGCGGCCGCCGCGTGGACGTCCTCGCGGGTGATGATCCCGTCCGGGCCGGTCGGGGTGACCGTCGCCAGGTCGACACCGAGGTCCTTGGCGAGCTTGCGCACCGGCGGCTTGGCCAGCGGGCGGCCGGTCACGGGACCGTGGCCGTTCAGCTGCTCGGGGACCACCGGGGCGGGCGCGGCGACCTCGGCCGCCTGGGCCGGAGCGCCCGGCGTCTTGCGGGCGCGCCGCTTGGTGGAGCTCGCGGCCACGCCGTAGCCGACGAGGACCGGCTGGCGGCCCTCCGGCTCGACGGCCTCCGGCTCGGCCACCGTCTCCTGGACGGGAGCGGCCGCCACGGCCGGGGCCGCCGGGGCCTCGGGCTCGGCGCCGCCGCCCACGTTCACCGAGATGATGACCTGGCCGACGTCGACCGTGGTGCCCTCGGGGAAGAGGAGCTCGTGGACCGTCCCGTCGAAGGGGATCGGCAGCTCGACGGCGGCCTTGGCCGTCTCGACCTCGATCACGACCTGCCCGTCGGTGACGGTGTCACCGGGCTGGACGTACCACTTGAGGATCTCGGCCTCGGTCAGGCCCTCGCCCACGTCGGGCATCTTGAATTCGCGGATCGTCATGGTCGTGCTCTCCTCAGTACGCCAGCGAGCGGTCGACGGCGTCGAGCACGCGGTCCAGGCCCGGCAGGTACTCCTCCTCCAGGCGCGCCGGCGGGTACGGCGCGTGGTAGCCGCCGACCCGCAGGACGGGGGCTTCCAGGTGGTAGAAGCAGCGCTCGGTGATCCGGGCGGCGATCTCCGCTCCGGAGCCGAAGAACACCGGCGCCTCGTGGACGACGACCAGGCGGCGGGTCTTCTCGACCGAGGCCTGGATGGTGTCGAAGTCGAGGGGGGAGATCGAGCGCAGGTCCACGACCTCGATCGACTTGCCCTCCTCGGCGGCGGCCGCGGCCGCCTCCAGGCAGGTCTTCACCATCGGGCCGTAGGCGACGAGGGTGAGGTCCGTGCCCTCGCGGGCGACCCGGGCCTTGTGCAGCTCGCCGGGGATGGCCTCGGTGTCGACCTCGCCCTTGTCCCAGTAGCGGCGCTTGGGCTCGAAGAAGATGACCGGGTCGTCGCTCTGGATCGCCTGCTGGAGCATCCAGTAGGCGTCGGAGGAGTTCGCCGGGGTGACGACCTTGAGGCCCGCGACGTGCGCGAAGAGCGACTCGGGGGACTCGGAGTGGTGCTCGACGGCGCCGATGCCACCGCCGTACGGGATGCGGATGACGACCGGCATCTTCACGGTGCCGAGCGAACGGGCCCGCATCTTCGCCAGCTGCGTGACGATCTGGTCGTACGCCGGGAAGACGAAGCCGTCGAACTGGATCTCCACGACCGGCCGGTAGCCGCGCAGCGCGAGGCCGATCGCGGTGCCGACGATGCCGGACTCGGCGAGCGGGGTGTCGACGACCCGGTCCTCGCCGAAGTCCTTCTGCAGGCCGTCGGTGATCCGGAAGACACCGCCGAGCTTGCCGACGTCCAGGCCCATGATGACGACCTTGGGGTCGGTCTCCAGGGCCTTGCGCAGCGACTCGTTGAGCGCCTTCGCCAGGGGAAGCTTCTGAACAGCCATGATTACTCGGCCTCTCCGCCCGTGAAGGACTCCTGGTAGGCGGCGAACTGCGCGCGCTCCTCGTCGACGAGCGCGTGCCCGTCCGCGTAGGTGTGGTCGAACATCGCCATGTGGTCCGGGACGGGCATGGCGCGGACGACCTCGCGGACGTTCTTGCCGAGGGCCTCGCTCTCCGCTTCCAGCTCCTCGAAGAAGGCCGCGTCGGCGTGGCCCTCGTTCTCCAGGTACGCCTTCAGGCGGAGGATCGGGTCCTTGGCCTCCCACGCCTCGCGCTCCGCGTCGCGGCGGTAGCGCGTCGGGTCGTCGGAGGTGGTGTGGGCGGCCATGCGGTAGGTGAACGCCTCGACGAGCGTCGGGCCCTCGCCGCGGCGGGCGCGCTCCAGCGCGGACCGGGTCACGGCCAGGCACGCGAGGACGTCGTTGCCGTCGACGCGGACGCCGGGGAAGCCGAAGCCGCGGGCGCGCTGGTAGAGCGGGACGCGGGTCTGCTTCTCGATCGGCTCGGAAATGGCCCACTGGTTGTTCTGGCAGAAGAACACGACCGGAGCGTTGTAGACCGCGGAGAAGACGAACGACTCGTTGACGTCGCCCTGGCTGGAGGCGCCGTCACCGAAGTAGGCGAGTACGGCGGAGTCCGCGCCGTCCTTGGCGATGCCCATGGCGTAGCCGGTGGCGTGCAGGGTCTGCGAGCCGAGGACGATCGTGTACAGGTGGAAATTGTTGCTGTTGGGGTCCCAGCCGCCGTTGTTCACACCGCGGAACATTCCCAGCAGATTCGTCGGGTCGACCCCGCGGCACCAGGCGACGCCGTGCTCGCGGTAGGTCGGGAAGACGTAGTCGTCGTCGCGCAGGGCCCGGCCCGAACCGATCTGGGCGGCCTCCTGGCCGAGCAGCGAGGCCCACAGGCCCAGCTCGCCCTGACGCTGCAGGGCGGTCGCCTCGGCGTCGAAGCGCCGGGTGAGGACCATGTCGCGGTACAGACCGCGCAGTTCCTCGGCGCTCAGATCGATGTCGTAGTCGGGGTGCTGGACTCGCTCCCCTTCGGGCGTCAGCAGCTGAACGAGCTCGGGCTCCGTGGCCGTGGCGGCCGTCGCCTTCTTGGTGGTGCTCGTGCTCGCGCTTGCGGTGCGCTTGGTGCCGCTGCTGCGTCGCGTCGTCTTGCGCGCGGCAGTGCTCTCCACGGTCACGTGCGTGCTCCTCCGTCGGTCCGGCCCCCGGGTTCGCCGGTGAGGCCAGTGCGGCTCCGCCTTGTCCGTACCTTCGCACGGGGTGGGTGCGACGCGGCCGGAGTCGGGCGTGAAAGGTGCCCCGGCGAGCGCCGTCATAGGCACGTTACCCATTACGCGGCATTACCGCGAAACCCCACTTGACCTGCGATTTTGCTTGGATTTCCAAGTAAATCGAGAAAAGGGGGGACTCATCCCTGGTCAGAGCATGGACAACGGGCCCGACGCCGTCGTCGGAACACCCGGCACGTTATCCCGCGCACCCCGGGCGCCGGAAGACCCAATATGTGAGACTGACCGCGTGCGCGAAGAGGGAAAAATCCGGGTATTTCTGCTGGACGACCATGAAGTCGTCCGGCGCGGAGTCCACGAGCTGCTCTCCGTGGAGGACGACATCGAGGTGGTCGGCGAGGCCGGGACGGCGGCGGACGCGCTGGTCAGGATCCCTGCGACCCGCCCGGACGTCGCGGTGCTCGACGTCCGGCTGCCCGACGGCAGCGGGGTGGAGGTGTGCCGGGAGATCCGCTCGCAGGACGAGTCGATCAGATGCCTGATGCTGACCTCGTACGCGGACGACGAGGCGCTCTTCGACGCGATCATGGCCGGGGCCTCGGGCTACGTCCTCAAGGCGATCCGGGGCAACGAGCTGCTGAACGCCGTACGGGACGTGGCGGCCGGCAGGTCGCTGCTCGACCCGGTGGCCACCGCCCGGGTCCTGGAGCGGCTGCGCGACGGCAACAACCCGAAGCGCGACGACAGACTCGCCAACCTGACGGAGCAGGAGCGCAGGATCCTCGACCTGATCGGCGAGGGCCTGACCAACCGGGTCATCGGCGAGCGGCTCCACCTCGCGGAGAAGACCATCAAGAACTACGTCTCCAGCCTGCTGTCGAAGCTGGGCATGGAACGGCGCTCGCAGGCGGCGGCGTACGTGGCCCGGCTCCAGGCCGAACGTCACTGACGCCCGTCGGCCCCGGCCCGCACCGGGGCGGGGCCGACGGACCGCTCTCGGGACCTACGGCCCCCTCGAACCGGGGCAGGGGCCCCTTTTCCGACACGGTGCCGGTGGCGGAGAGTGGAGACCATGTCCACCGACGAGATCCGCGCCATCGAGTTGCTCAGCCGTGTGTCGTACGGCCGGGTGGCGACGAGCATGCGGGCGATGCCGTTCGTCGCCCCCGCCCGCCACGTCGTGGCCGACGGCCGCGTCCTGCTCCGGATGCACCGGGGCCTCGGCTACCACCGCGCCTGCAACGGCAGCGTGGTCGCGTACGGCGCGGACAACTGCGACTCCGGCGCCGAGCACATCTGGTCCGTGCAGTTCACGGGCACGGCCGAGATCGTCGAGCCGACGGCGGAGGAACGGGCGGCCTTCGGCCCCGAGCCCGTACGGGTGGACGGCGAGCCCTTCACCCCGGTGTTCCTGCGGATCGAGCCCCGGTTCGTGACGGTCCACGAGCTGGACTACAGCGGGCAGGCGGACGCCGGGACGTCCTCCGAGACCCGTTCCGAAGCCGGTCCCGGAACCGGCTCCCAGGCCCGTCCCGGGGACGGTTCCGAGCCCCGCTCCGCGGAGCGACGCCTCCACCACGCAGCGTGATCTAACATCTGCGGGGTGCCGCGCTCATCTGCACCCCACGCTCCGCCCGTCCGCCCCCTCCTGCGTCGCTACACGGACGTGGGCGAGCCCCTCTCCTGCGTCCCCGTGACCGAGGGCCTGCTCAACCGCGGCTACCGGCTCTCCACCACCCGCGGGGCGTACTTCCTCAAGCAGCACCTGGACGCACCCACCTCGGACCGGGCCACCATCACCCGCCAGCACCGCGCCACCCAGCGCTTACACACCCTCGGCCTGCCCGTGGCGCCGCCGCTCCCCGACAGCCGGGGCCGCACGGTCGCCCTCGTCGGCGGCCACTGCTACGCCCTGCACCCCTGGATCGACGGCCGCCACCGCGACGGCGCCCAGCTCTCCGCCGGCTGCTCCCGCCGCCTCGGCACCCTCCTCGGCCGCGTCCACACCTGCCTGGAGCAGGTCATGGAGTCCCCACCGCCGGGCGGCGAGCACGAGAGCGCCCGCCCCGAGGACACCTTCCGGGCCATCGAGGAGCTGCTCCGTCTCGCCCGCGCGCACCACCCCCGCGACAGCTTCGACGCGCTCGCCGAGCACCGGCTCAGGGAGCGGCGCAGGCTGCTCGCGCAGCACGCCCACCACCGGCCGCCGCCCGCCTCCGCCGCAGGCTGGGTGCACGGGGACTTCCACCCGCTGAACCTGCTGTACCGGGGCGCGGAGCCCGCCGCGATCGTCGACTGGGACCGGCTCGGGGTCCGCCCCAGGGCCGAGGAGGCGGTCAGGGCCGCCGCGATCTTCTTCGTACGTCCGGAGGGGGAGCTGGCCCTGGAGAAGGTGCGGGCGTACGCGCGCGCGTACCGGCGGGCGACGGGCACGGACGGCGCCGAGCTGGCCGCGGCGGCGCACCGGGTGTGGTGGGAGCGGCTCAACGACTTCTGGACCCTGCGCTGGCGCTACCAGCTGCACGACCGACGGGCCGACCCGCAGTTCCCCGCGGTGTCGGCCCTGGCGGTCTGGTGGACGCGCGAGTACGCGGCGGTCCGCGACGCCTTCGCCGGCTGAGCACGGCGAAGGCGGCTCCGTCGTCGGCGTGCCGGGGAGCCGTCAGCCGGTCTCGGTGCCCGTGCCCGGCGGCGGGGTGTCCGGGTTCTCGTTGCCGCCGGAGGAGTCGCCGGTCGGGTCGCCCGTCGGCTCCGACGGGGTCCCGGTCGTCGGCTCGCCCGTCGGCTCCGACGGCGTGTCCGTCGGGTCGGTCGGCGGCGTGGTCGTCGGCTGAGTCGGCGTCTCGGTCGTCGGCGTGCCCGTGGGCCAGGTCGGCTCGTACGTCGTCGGCGGGTTCCACGGCTGCTGCGTCTCGCCGGTCGACGTGCCCGAATCCTGGGAGGGCTCCTCGGTGGGCTCCTCCGAGGGGGTGGGCTCCTCGGAGGCGGTCGACGGCGAGGTGCTGACGGTGGACGTCGGCTGCTTCACGTCACCGCCCGGACCACCCGCCTTGTCGAGCGCGTACGCGACGCCCGCGACGATCGCGACCAGCGCGAGCGCGGCGAACAGCCACACCTTGCCCCGGCCGCCGCTGCCGCCGTTCTGCGCGCCGTACCCGTCCTGGTTGTAGCCGCCGGTGCCGCCGTCGTAGCCGCCGTCGTTCGGGTTCACCGGCGGAAGGATCGGGCCCTGCGCGGTCTCGCCGTGCAGGGGGTGGCCCATCGCGGTCGTCGCGGCCATGCCGCCGCCCGGGGTGTGCCCGCCCTCGTGCACCTCGACCGGCCCGGTGTTCCACGCGCCGGTGTAACCGCCCTGCTGCTGGAGCATCTGGAGGGCGTACTGGATGAGCCCGCGCATCTCCTCGGCGCTCTGGAACCGGTCGTCCGGGTCCTTCGCGAGCGAGCGCATCACCAGGCCGTCGAGCTCCGGCGGCACGGACCCCGTCACGTCGGACGGCGGGACCGGCGCGTCCTGGACGTGCTGGTAGACGACGGACAGCGGGGTCTCGCCGGTGAAGGGGGGCCGCAGCGCGAGGAGCTCGTAGAGCAGGCAGCCCGTGGCGTACAGGTCGGAGCGGTGGTCGACCGCCTTGCCGAGGGCCTGCTCGGGGGAGAGGTACTGCGGGGTGCCCATGACCATGCCGGTCTGGGTCATCGTCGACTGCGCGCCGTGCAGGGCGCGCGCGATGCCGAAGTCCATGACCTTCACCGCGCCGGTGTGCGTGATGATCACGTTCGCCGGCTTGATGTCGCGGTGCACGATGCCGTGCTGGTGCGAGTAGGCCAGCGCCTCCAGGACGCCGGAGACGATGATGAGCGCCTGCTCGGGACCGGGGGCCTCGGCGCTGAGCAGCAGGTCGCGGATGGTGCGGCCCTCGACCAGCTCCATCACGATGTACGGCACGGGCCGGCCGCCGACGAGGTCCTCGCCGGAGTCGTACACGGCGACGATCGCGTGGTGGTTGAGTCCGGCGACGGACTGCGCCTCGCGGGTGAAGCGGGCCTTGGAGACCGGGTCCTCGGCGAGATCGGCGCGCAGCAGCTTGACGGCCACGGTGCGGCCGAGCCGTACGTCCTCGGCGGCGAAGACCTCCGCCATGCCGCCCCGGCCCAGACGGTGCGTCAGGCGGTAGCGGCCGTCGCCGACGACGCCGCCCTCGCCCCACGATTCCGCCGACGCGTCCGGCACACCGCCACCTGCTCCGGATTCGGGTGCCATCAGTCCTCGCCGTCGTCTGTCGTGCCGTGTCCAGTCGTCACGCTACAGGCTCCGTACGACACCACGGTCCGAGATGGACCGGCCATCCAACCTCCTCGACGTACGCCTGTGCAAATTCGGCGGGTTTCCCCCGGCCGTGCGGAAACGCTTCCTGTGCGGAGGGTCACGGAACGGGTACCGAACCGATGCGCGGCTTGACGTGTCACTGCCCTACGGCAGACTTGCGCCAGGAAATTCCGGATCGACGCCGCCACGCGCGCGTAGGGGGAAGCACAGATGAGCCAGGACGGCGCACAGGGCCGCTATGCGGGCGGTTCGGTCGCGGGCGGCCGGTACCAGCTGCGCGACCTTCTCGGCGAGGGCGGCATGGCGTCGGTCTACCTGGCCTACGACAGCGCCCTCGACCGGCAGGTCGCCATCAAGACGCTGCACACGGAGCTCGGCCGGGAGCAGTCCTTCCGCGAGCGGTTCCGGCGCGAGGCGCAGGCCGTCGCGAAGCTGTCGCACACGAACATCGTCTCGGTCTTCGACACCGGCGAGGACACCCTCGACGGCGCCGTCATGCCGTACATCGTCATGGAGTACGTGGAGGGGCAGCCGCTCGGCTCGGTCCTCGCCGCGGACGTCCAGCAGTACGGCGCGATGCCGGCCGACAAGGCGCTGAAGGTCACGGCCGACGTGCTGGCCGCGCTCGAGGTCAGCCACGAGATGGGCCTGGTCCACCGTGACATCAAGCCGGGCAACGTGATGACCACCAAGCGCGGTGTGGTCAAGGTCATGGACTTCGGCATCGCGCGGGCCATGCAGTCCGGGGTCACCTCGATGACGCAGACCGGCATGGTCGTCGGCACCCCCCAGTACCTCTCCCCCGAGCAGGCCCTCGGCCGCGCGGTGGACGCCCGCTCCGACCTTTATTCGGTCGGCATCATGCTCTTCCAGCTGCTGACGGGCCGTCTCCCCTTCGACGCCGACTCGCCGCTCGCCATCGCCTACGCGCACGTGCAGGAGGAGCCGGTCGCCCCGTCCTCCGTCAACCGCTCGGTGACGCCGGCGATGGACGCGCTCGTCGCCCGCGCGCTGCGGAAGAACCCGAACGAGCGGTTCCCGAGCGCGGCCGCGATGCGCGACGAGTGCCTGCGGGTCCTGGCGGCCGGCCAGACCGGTGCGCCGATGATCGTCCAGGGCGGTCCGGTCAGCAGCGGTGCCGGCGTCAGCTCGGCGGTCTTCCCGCCCGTCGGCCAGACCCCGCCGCCGACCCCGCACCCCGGCGTGCAGCAGCCCTACCTGCCGCCGACGCCGCAGCCCGGCCCGTACGGCCCCGCGACCCCCGCGCCCGCCCCGGCGTACGGATACCCGCAGCAGGCGCCCACGCCCGCGCCGTACGCCCCCACCCCGGCCCCCGCGCCGTACGCCCCGACGCCGGCGCCCATGCCCGCTTCCGTCGCGACCGGCGGCTCGGGTTCCGACTCCCGCCGGAACACCCCGGTCATCGTCGGTGCGATCGCCGTCGCGCTGCTCGCGATCGGCGGCCTGCTCGTGGCGCTCAACATGAACAAGGACTCGGACCCGCAGGCCGGCGGCACCGGCGGCACGGGGACGCAGCAGAGCCAGACGGCGGCGCCCGGCCACAAGGGCCCCGACCTGACCAAGACGATCGACACGAAGAAGTGCACGCAGCCTAGGGAGTCGAGCGACGACCCCACCAAGTTCGAGGTCCCGAACTTCACCTACAAGAACATCCAGTCGGTGAAGGCGTGCGTCCGGGACGCCGGGTGGAAGATCATGACCCAGACCCCGGTGGACGAGTCCACGTACGGCGAGGGCACGGTCCTGGAGCAGTACCCGCCGGCCGGTGAGGACATCACGGACGAGGACGCCGAGTTCACCCTCAAGATCTCGACGGGCAACCCGCCGCAGTAGTCCCGGAGCCGCCGTACGCCCCCTGGCCCCGTCCCGGATGCCGGAACGAATCGGGCATGTGACGCTGAGTCGAACGTCTCCGCGCCTCGGTACGGGAGGGGGTCACCCGGTGACTCCAGCACTCCGCAGGGCACGCGCGCGGGCTCTGCGCCCCGCGCTCACCTGCGCGTTCACCTGCGCCCTGTACGCCACACCCTTCGCGTACGCGGCGCAGGCCCCCGACATCTCGATGGGCAGAGCGGCCCAGCCTCCCGGCACTTCGATGGGCGGCGTGGCCCAGCCCCCCGGCACTTTGATGGGCAGCGGGGCCCAGCCCCCCGGCGCCTCGATGGGCAGAGCGGCCCAGGCCCCCGGCACCTGGATGGGCGGCGTGGTGCCGACGCCGGCGGCGGGCCCGTCCTCCGCCACGCCCTCCTCGACCGCGCCGCCGGGCTCACCCTCCCCGTCCGCCTTCCCGTCCTCCTCTCCGTCCGTCTCCCCGTCGGCATCTCCGAGCGGCGACGGGGGCACCCGCGCGCCCGTCTCCCCGGCGCCCGCGCCCACCGGAACGGAGGCGCCGCCGGCGCCGAGCGCCGAGCCCTCCGACGCCCCCGCCCCCAGCCGTTCCGCCTCCCTCGCGGGGCGACCCGCGGGCGAGGGGAGGGCCCGCCCCGGGCGCTCCGAGGCCGCCGCTCCCGCCGCCTCGGCGAGCGCCAAGGCGCCGTCGCCCCGCCCCCCTCGTACCGAAACCGCTACAACCTCGCGCGAGCACGACGCCGCCGAGGAGACGCGCGAGCCGGTACGCGAGGGGGACCCGCTGCCGCCCGAGGCGGCGCCCGCCAGCCTGCCCGCCGCGGCTCCCGGACTGGCCGACGAGACCGCATCCCCCCTCGTCGACCAGCGGATTCCCGTGCTCACCCTGGGCGTGGGGCTGGCCCTGATGGGCTTCGGAATCGGCTTCCTCGGGCTCCGGATGCGCCGCCGCTGACCCCGCCGGGACCCCCGGGGTCCCCCTTGAGTCGGACCTTCCGCTTCCCTCTCAGGACGGTTGCCCACCGCGGCATACCCGGTATACATACTGAGTATGTCGATCCGCCACGGGCTCCTCGCCCTCCTCGAACGCGGCCCTCGCTACGGCTCACAGCTCCGTACGGAGTTCGAGTCGCGCACCGGCTCCACCTGGCCGCTCAACGTCGGCCAGGTCTACACGACCCTCAACCGGCTCGAGCGCGACGGCATGGTCGCCCAGGGCGGCGAGGACGCGGCCGGGCACACGCTCTACGCGATCACCGACAGCGGCCGCGCCGAGCTCAGGACCTGGTTCGAGAAGCCGGTGGACCGCACCAGCCCCGCCCGCGACGAGCTGGCCATCAAGCTCGCCATGGCCGTGGGGGCGCCCGGCGTCGACATCCGCGCCGTCATCCAGTCCCAGCGCCGGCACACCGTGAAGGCGATGCAGGACTACACCCGGCTCAAGGCGCGGGCCCTGCTCGCCGTCGAGGGCGGCGGGGCCCGGGAGCGGGACGACGTGGCCTGGCTGCTCGTCCTGGAGCAGCTGATCTTCCAGACCGAGGCGGAGGCCCGCTGGCTGGACCACTGCGAGTCCCGGCTGATCCGCCTGTCGGCGACGGCGGCCGCAGGGAGCCCGGCGACCGCGCCCGCGGGCCCGACGGCCCCGAGTGCGCCGGTCCTCCCGGCCGCCCCGGCGGTCTCCAGCGCCCCGGTCGGCCCGAGCGCCCCGAGTGCACCGGCCGCCCCGGCCGAGCCGGGGACTCCGGCCTCTTAGCGCCCTTCGACCACCGGTACGCCCGGGGCGCGTCGGCCGCACCCTCGCGCCCCGCCCATACCGCTGACGCACCACTGACGCACCACCACCTTCCACCGCACGCTCCCGTACCCGGCCCG